>CAZRAW010000027.1:0-16514 GCA_964598065.1 uncultured Lentimicrobiaceae bacterium | reverse complement strand
CCGCGACATTGGGCATAAGCCGGTTCGGCATTGGTTTCCGAGCCATAGGCCCGCATCAGATGTTTCAAATGCCCCCCGGGGGTGCCATGATTGAAAAGCCCAAAAGACTCGGGGCCGTATTTTTCAGCCACCTCTTTCATTTTACCGGCTATCTTATCCAGAGCTTCATCCCACGAAGCCTTGCGGAAATACTGGAAACCGTCTTTTCTCGTTTCGCGTATCAGAGGTGTTTTTAATCTGTCTTTATCGAAATACATTCCGAGTCCTCCGGTTCCTCTCGGACACATGCGACCAAGGCTGTGCGGGTCGTTTTTGTTCCCAATGATCTTCCTTATTCGGCCCTTTTTATCAACATAAGTCCATGCAGCACATTTCCAAAAACAAACCTCACAGTAGGTGGGAGTCGCAGTCATTTCCTCATCACTGGCAGGCTCTTCCTCTTTTTTGCTTTCAAAGAGGCCTAAGCCGCTCGCATTGAGCGAATACAACCCTAAAGCAGCCACCCCGGCTCCTGCTGCTGTAATTTTAATAAATTGACGTCTTGTTTTCATGCGAAATAATTTAAAGTTCCATGCATTTAAAACCTTCTATTTATTTGATTATTAATAAATTAAAGGCTGTTCCATCTTTGATGTCCTTACATTCCCATATAAAAAATCAGTACCGTTTAATTTATTCATGTCTGTATCATATAAAACAAAATTCAATATAAATATGTCTATGAATACATATAAAAAGACAAATATATCATCAAATTTTGAAGTGTATTCTATTTGAATATATTCTAAACTAAAGCTTATACGCTGGTTTACTGGCATTTATCGAGACAGGCCGTTTTTATGATAAAAATCATAATTATATAATTAATTGACATGTCGTCTTTTATAATTTTAATTTAAAATTAAAATAAATTATGGAAATATTTATATAGGTAACTAAGCAAGAGTAAAAATAAGCGGAAGCCTGTCTATGGCAAAGTGACTAAAATTATAAAATAACCATAAAATTTAGGCACATAACAGCTTACTGGTTTAATCATACTTTTCAAACTACCGCATAAGAAAAATCCCCGGCCTTTAACACACCGGGGATTTGAAAAAAAGATATGTTTAGATTAAACGGCTAACTCATTAATTCTATGAAAATACATAGCAAAGGAACGATACAAAAAATGTGTCCATTTACCGAAAGGAACAATAATCAAAGCCCACTGAACCAAAATAATCAGTTGTACCTGATACATCCAAACGTTTGCATCGAGAATGTCAATATCGATAAAGAGCCGTACAATAAAAGCCGTTAAGCCCATCAAAAACAGCCAAATCACAAAAAACCAGTCGCTGGGTTGTGAGTGCTTGCTGATTTCTTTATCTTTTTGAATGCGTCGTCGAATAAAATCGAAAGTTACCACGAAAATGACAGCGCTCTCCACATATCCCAGAACAATAATGAACATGCTTTGGGTTGAAAACCAGTCAAGGAATACGGTAGTAAACAATAGGCTCAGATAACCCAAAACCATGATAAAGTGCTCGAACCAGCGCAGTTGATTATCGTCGCAGCCAAGGGTACGTTTTTGAGTAAACATATGTACTAGAAGCTCTCCAATCGCCTTAAAATATGCCGATAAGGGCGCCTTTACGCCGGGTTTAACTACCGTAAGCCACCACATGTGAATAATATTCGGGAACAATATCACAAAAAACACAAAGGTAATAGCAGCCAATTCGAAAATATGGCCGTAATGCATCATGTTTGCAAGATTAAAATGTTCGTAAGCGCCAAACCAAACCACCACAGCGGCGAGCAACACAAATGCTGCAATGGAAGCGGTAAGCGATTTATAAAGTAAGCCGGACAATCCGGTCCAATCGTATTTTGCAATCAGCCAACGACGCAGCGACATCATTAGCTCGCCCGGATCGGCCTCCCGCGGACAGGTCTTACTGCACTCGCCACAATAATAGCAAAGCCACGGGTCGAGCGAGGCTGTTATATCTCCCTCAAGACCCAAAACACTATATCTTACCATTTTTCTCGGAAACGAATTTTCCTCGTCCGAAAGAGTACAAACGGCTGTACAATTTCCGCAATTATAGCATGCGTTGGCATCGAAAGCCCCGTATTTTTTCAGTTCATCAGTAAATTCAGGATTTATTCTAGCCATTTTTCTTTATTTTATAATAAAAATATTCATCACTATCATCAATTTCACCGGTTTCTACGAAACCGTATTTTTGCAGTGTCATCAAATAAAACAACACTTCATCTTTGGGACGTTTCAACGCTTCCGCGAGTTGTGGAACTGTTTTATCACCCTCCTTCAACGCATTCAGGATACTTTTTTTTGTTTTTGTAAACTGTTTCAACTGTTCGGTTACCTCTTTGGATACGGGGCGCTTTTCCTTTAAGTATTTTGCAGTTTTACCTTTTTCAATTTCCATAATTAACCATTTTAAGCGTTGTTAATTAGAGCATTTATCATATTTTCAACATCATTATCGGTCAAGCCGATTAAATTAAGCGCATTGGGAGGACAGACAGGCAAACACATACCGCAACCTTTACAAACGGCAGGATTAACTTTTGCTACAAATTTACCGTTTACTTCTATTTTTTCAAAGGCACTGTACGGGCAAGCTTCATCACATTTACCACACCATTCGCAAGCTGATTCGTCCACTGTTGCTACCGTGGGTTCCAATGCCAACTCGCCTGAATTAATCAAAGAAAATGATTTGGTAGCAGCAGACAGGGCAGAATTCATAGATTCCGAAATATTTTTAGGTCCCTGGCTGGCTCCTGCAATGGTTACCCCATCAATGACCGTTTCCACCGGACGTAGTTTCATGTGAATCTCATTAAAGAAATTGTCTCTTCCTCTGGGGATTTTCAACAGATTACCAATGGAATTATCCTTTCGCGGCACCATACCGGTAACCAATACCACAAGGTCGGCAGCCACTTCCAACTCCCGATCAGAAGTCAACACATCTTTAATTTTTACAATGGTTTTGTCTCCCTGTTTCTCCAAAACAGGTGGATCGTGCTCGAAGGATTGTAAGTAAATATCTCCCAATCTTGATGATTCGTCATACCACACTTCGGCTTTTCCGTAAGTTCGTATTCCTCTGTTGAAGTGAAAGTTGTGAATGCCTTTGTATTTTTTCTTTACCGTTATGGCTGCATGGATATTGGACGTACAACAATAGCGCGAACAATACTTGTTGGGGCCATCCACCTGACGGCTCCCCACGCAATAAATGTAGGCTATGTTTTTAATCTCTTTCCCTCTATAAATTAGTTTATCATCACTGTAATGGATAATCCGTTTAAACTGTGGAAAAGTAACCACATTGTCTATTTCGCCATATCCAAACTCACCCTTCGGCGGTTCATAGGGATCAAAACCGGTAGCCAATAAAATGGAACCTACTTTCAGGTTCAGATATTCTGTTTTTTGACTAAAATCCACTGCGCTGCATACTTTCTCGCATTCACCGCAACGTGTACAGTTTTTCATATCAATAGCAGGCAGATGTGGATATTCGCTTGGGAAATTGTGAAAAATAGCTTTCCTTGTGGTGATGTTAAAGTTAAATTCATCAGGAACTTCAACGGGACAAACATCAATAGCTTTCTGAAGTTCGTTTCCATTACATTGCAATTTAAAACGCCGTGGAGTAACTTTCACTTTCAATTCAAAATTACCAACACTACCACTATTTTCGACCACTTCGGCGCCTGTAAAAAGTATCACATTTTTGTGGCTCATCACCTCATCGTACAGCCGTGTTATCAGCTCTTTTCCCGATTCTTCGGTTAAGGTTAAATCGTCCCATTGTGACACACGTCCGCCAACAAAAAATTCACGTTCAATAAGATAGACCTTCGCACCGGCTTCTGCCAGCTCAATGGCTGCCCGCATTCCGGCCACTCCGGCACCAATAACGGCTACGGCCTTGGTCGATTTCACTTTTATCGGGTCAAGCGATTCGGCATTCCTGACTTTTGCTATTGCTGCCTTAACTATTTTAATAGCTTTTTCAGTAGCTCCGGCTTTGTCGTCAGAATGCGCCCAGGATACTTGTTCGCGAATGTTGGCATGTACATAGTTATACTTATTCAAGCCGGCTCTTTCCACGACCGACCTAAAAGTCAACAGATGCAGTTTAGGTGAGCAAGAGGCAACTACCACACCATCCAATTTCTGATCTTTGATGTCTCCAACCATCTCTTTCTGGTTAGAATCGGCACAGGCAAACATGGTTGTTTTAGCGAGAAAAACACCATCCTCTGGTTCTACCGCTTTACGAACCTTTTCCACGTCCACATAATCGGAAATGTTTCCTCCGCAATGACAGATATAAACGCCTATTTTCTTTTTCATAATTCTTCCCTCCTTAAATAACTTGTTGTTTCGGCAGATGCAGCACCTCCCGACAAAATTGAATCGGGAATATCCATGGGACCTGTGGCAGTACCGGCAACAAAAACACCGTCGATACTGGTCTTGGCCGGGCTTGCCAGAATATCCGTCTGACCTACAAAGTTAAATGGGTCGAGTTTCAGCTTTTGATTGTCAAAAGTTTTATCAATTCCCCGATTGGGCAGAATTCCTACTGAAAGTACCACCATATCATGTTCGGCTTCTTTTACAACGCCTTTTTCAATATCTTCGTAACGAAGAATCAGGTTACCGTTTTCTTTTTCTGTAATCGTGCCCACTTTTCCTTTGATAAACTCCACTCCCATTTCCTGTGCCTGGGCATAAAATTCATTAAAACCTTTCCCGAAAGCTCTTATGTGCAAATAATAAATGGTAACATCCGCCATGGGTAAAGCACCCATGAGCAACTGAGCTTGTTTAATGGAATACATGCAGCATACTTGTGAGCAGATGGGGTTCCCCACCGATTTATCACGTGAACCTGTACACAAAACATAGGCAAGATTATCCGGCATTTTACCGTCTCCAGGGCGCAAAATAGTATTAAACGGACGAGTAGGCGCCAGTTCTCGCTCCATTTGCATAGAGGTAATTACATTTTTAAATTTTCCGTATCCGTAACGTGGAATTTTCAACGGATCAAATAGTGTAAATCCCGTGGCAACGACTACCGATTTTATTTTAACGAGATATTCTTCTTCGGTTTGAGTGAAGTCGATACAGTCGGGCGGACAAGCCCGCTCGCAAGCACCGCATAAGATACAATTTTCGATGTCGATAGCTGCTGCACGGGGGCTGGCAATACTAAAAGGGATAAAGGCTGCTTTGCGTCCTATCAGGCCAAATTGATATTCATCAGTAACACTAACAGGGCATGCCTTTTCGCACAACTCGCAACCGGTACACGCATCCACATCAACATAACGTGGTTGTTTCACGACAACGGCTTCGAATTGGTGTTCTGTTATCTTGGAAATTCTAGTAGGTTCTGTACCCGTAAAAACGGTAATATTCGGGTGTCGGGCAATTTCCGAGACTTTCGGCGTAGTGATACAAGCAGCACAATCAAGAGTAGGAAAAACCTTACTCAACAGAATCATTTTTCCGCCAATGGAGAGTTCCTTTTCCACGAGAAGTACTTTGTATCCCAAATTGGCCAGGTTTAATGCTGATTCGCCGCCGGCAATTCCTCCACCGACTACCAATACATCATAGTTTAATATTTTCTTTGGCTCCGCCATAATTTTTTTATTTGAATGTTCTTTCAATGGTGCTTTTTCAAAATGCGTTTTTTTAAAGTGGCTTTAAAAATCTTTAAGAACGAGGCTTGCGAAATATTTAAAATCAGGAGTTTCCTCAAGTAAATGACTGATTTTAAATATGAGCGTAACGAAGTTATTGGTGATTTCTCAATGCCGTTAGATATTCTGCAAAACTTTTAACATGTTTAACAAAAGGCTCACTGCAAACGGAACAGATGGCTGCCATTTTAAGTCTGGCAGGATCCATACCTTTGTCTTTTAGCATTTGCTGAGTTACGCTCACAATTTCGCCGGTCTTTACAGTACAAGATTCCCCGTAAGGGCAATCGGTACCGTCCGCGGCGATAAATACACCATCGAAACCCTGCTCAAGCGCATGCATCACCCAACGGGGTTTTACCGCGCTTGAACAAGGTATCGGAATAGTATAAACAGTGGGCGGATAATGTAATTTTAACAAGCCCGCCATATCAATAGCCGGATCAGATATTTTTTCCGTAGAAAAAACCAGTATCTTAGGGCCATTATTTACTTTTCCACCAGCCATTTTTATTTTTTTAAATAAATTTTGTAATATCCTGATTCTTCAATAGTACCAAGATATTCAAAACCTTTTTTGGTACACCATTTGGGAATGTCGCGCCGGGTTCCTTCATCGGCAGAGAGCACTTCCATTACTTGTCCTTCTTCAATTTGACCGATGGCTTTTTTTGCAGCCAATAAGGGTCCCGGGCATGATGTCCCGCGGGCATCCACCGATTTGTTAACTGTTAACGCTTTTAATTCTTCTGTTGTCATGATTTCTATTTTTTAAACTGTTAATACTATTTTTTTAAATAAATAATTGAACACTACTTTCACCTGCATCAGCGAGAAATGTAGCCACACCGCAATATCCTAAGTCTGGATAATCAATCATTTCCTCTTTTTTAAAACCCATCAAATCCATGGACATTTCACAAATATCAATATGTACGCCCAACTCACCGGCGGTGGTTAGCATCTCCCGTGGGGAAGCAATATTCTTCTTTTTCATGATTCCTTTCATCATGTCTTTACCTATCCCTTCCATGTTCATCTTCGATAATTTTAATTGGTCGATTCCATGGGGAAGCATGGCGCCAAACATCTTGGATTTCATATCTTTGTTTTTCGTCTTTTTGTTTTTATCACGCAATGCGCTGATAGCCCAAAAAGTGAAAAACATTTTCACCTGAGTATCCATGGCTGCGGCACCCACAGCAATAACAAGAGCAGCCAGAATTTTATCCATATCGTTGGAAAAAACCACCATGGAGAGTTGGTCTTTACGCTGATTTTGCAAATTTTCCAGCTGCTTCTCGATATTGCTAACTCGTTGTTCAATAGTTTCTGACATAATCATTGAACTTTTAAATAAAGAGATTAATGTCTGCTTCTTCGGCAGAAGTCATATACTCGCCAATACCACAAATATCATCCGCGAGATCGATGAAGTCGTCCAATTTGTAGCCGTTCCATACTTTGCCGGCAAAGCCGCAAATGTGGATTTTTACATTGGTCATCTCTTTGGCAGTTTTAAAAGCTTCTGTCCAATGTGGCGTTCCCAATTTTTTAAGTGAAGCAAGGAACTCATCCTTTTTGTCAGTAATTTCTGCAACACGGTCGTTGACCATAGCATTTTCCTTTTTAAAGGCAAAAGCAGCTTGCAACAGAACGAAGATTTCCACATCCATATCCTCGGCAGCAGCACCCCCGAGAATGACTCCGGCGGCGGTGAGTTTGTCCACGCTACCGGAAAACAGTGCTAAGGTTAATTTTTTGTTTTCCATTGTTTGTTCCTCCTATTTATTATGTTAAAAATTTAACAATGCAAAATTAGAGACTACTTCTTATTATGGCAAGAAAACAGGTGTGAGTTTGCTTTAATAAAAATATGATGTTTATCACATTTTTATTATTTTTGTAAAAAATTTAGTTATGAAATCTTCAAATTGTTCTATTTGCTTATTAAAATCGGAAGTCGTAAAAGACCTTGATACTTCCGAATTAAATATTTTAGGAAAAAGTTGTGTGGAAGCTGTTTTTAAAAAAGGAGAAACTATTTTTAAACAAAATGCATTATCTTCCAATATAATTTACCTGCAAACCGGTCTGGTCAAATTAATGATCGAAGGGCCTCAGCGAATACAAATTCTGAGGCTGAAAAAAGCTCCTTGTTATCTCGGGCTCCCTACTACAATGGGTGACAAAATCAACAACTATTCGGCGGTAGCCCTTGAGCCTGTCTCAGCTTGTTTTATAGATATCAATGTTTTTAAGAATTTACTCAGGATCAATCCCGATTTCTCGTACGAAATCATAATCGAATTATGCAAGAACGAGTTGAAACAATTTCATCGTTGTGTTAAACTGGTACAAAATCAGATTTACGGCAGGCTGGCGGGAAACTTATTGTATCTATCTGATGAAATATATCAGTCGCAGGAATATAAACTGCCGCTCAGCCGCAGTGAAATAGCTGATATGGTTTGTACCTCGCGCGAAACCGTCAGCCGGATTCTCAACAGTCTTGCACAGGAAGGAATAATTTCCATTAGCGGAAAGCGGGTTAAAATTCTTAATAAATCGCTGCTGGAAAAAATCAGCCAAAAAGGGTAAAAAACATTGGGAGCTATATTAAAAGCGAGTAGTCTGTGACGCAGGGGAAGATAAAAGAGTGCTGGCAAGGCTTTCAGTCTTATTTTCGAAAACCCTGCCAACACATTTTATTGAATAACATAGATTGCACACTAATGCAAAATCATTTAAGATTTCTCATCGCCCTTCCCCGTAAGAAAGGGGAAAGCAAAAGATGTTCCGTTCTTCTATGCATCCTATCCATTTATCTGTGCTCTCTTTTTGAAGCAGATAAAATAAGAACCCACTCCGAAAGCAATCACACCTGAAATAGTCAGTATCAAGAGGATTTGATTAAACATTACGTTTGTAACGCCTAAGCAACATCCCATAAAACCGGCCACAATAGCCAATAAATAGACTAAAAAGCCAATAAAAGAAAACAGGAGGCTTTCACATACAATATTTTTTAATTTTGTTTCCATGACCTTTTAAATTTTATGTAAATTTACAATAAAACCTTTCATAAACATAGTCTAACATGGTGATTATTAGCAGTTTAAAATGTATATTATGATCAACTTTCTGGTAACATAGCCATCATTATTTTTTGAGCCGGTTTCCTTATCTTTTTGATATATATCACATGAATCATAAAAATTCGATTTTATTAATATTTTTGTACAATGCAAAACTGTAAAACCTGTGTAATCCGTTCCAAAGCAGCGAATACATTAAACCCGAAAGAATTAACTATTCTAATGGAAAGCTGTGCTGAAACCACCTTCAACCCTAAGGAAAGCATCATTAAAGAGGGTACTTTGTCTTCACACATTGCTTACCTGAAATCAGGTTTGGCCATGGTAAGTAAAAAAGGGGTTAAAGGTATTGACCAGATTCTAAAAATTATTCAACCTGGGAATTATATAGGGCTTCAGACTGTATTGTTTGAAAAAATCAATCAATTTTCGGTAACAGCGCTGGAAAAATGCGTAGTCTGTTTTATTGATAATCAGTCATTTAAAGAGCTAATCAGCCGAAACACTCAATTTGCCAATGAATTACTTTTATTTCTTTGCCGTGAAGAATTAACCTATTTTGATCGTTTTGTAAACATCCACCAAAAACAAATAAACGGTCGCATGGCGGATGTCATTTTATTTTTTTCTGAAGAAATCAACAACCATGCCCAGACCTTTTCTATTCCCCTTGCACGCAGTGATATGGCTGCCCTGATATGTACTACGCGCGAAAGCATTACCCGTGCTCTAAAAGACCTGTCAGAGGTGGCAGCGATACGTGTCAAGGGAAAAACATTTGAAATATTAGATTTTAATCGTCTTAAAAAAATCAGTGAAACAGGTTGAGCCAGTCTTTTAAAATTTAAAAATTTTTTAACCAAAAGATATTTTTTTTCTCTCTCAATGTTCCGGCCTTTGAAAAAAGGTTGGGGTATTTTATACATCGGGCTTTTGTCAGGCCTGTTTGAGAGTCCAACTCCGTCCTGCACTTCAACACTTTAGGGATAAGTAGGGTCTGCTGAAAAACGCTTAAATTATTGATGTATAAATCATTATATTGATTCTTAAAGATAAAAGTGCATGGTTTTCCGGCAATTTTATTAAAAACACGTGCATTTATTATAGCCACAATTTCAAAATTTATACTGCTCAGCAAACCCTAAGTATTTATGTTTAAAACCAGTATCCTATATTAATAAAAACCTGAAGATTTTGTCGTTTATTAGAGCTCATAAAGGTGATATCCAATGGTCCGATAAAACTGTCGTAACTGTAAGTTAAACCGTAACCGATCATAACCGATTTTGGCGAAAACAGGAGATGGTAATTATCAACATCGCTGCCAATATCACACCGAAGCAACAGATAGTGCTTTTTTGCCAGTTGATATTGTAACTTGAATTTAAAGACGGCAGCATACAACCCACGCTGCTGACTAAATTTAACTCCCGTAAAATCCTGAAAGGTTTCCATATAGTTGGAGGGATTGAGTCCGCCAAAAGTAAAATAGTCCTGCAAAGGCGGAGACTTATATCCTTTTATTGTAGCTCCGAGAAAAACACCAGGTCG
Organism: uncultured Lentimicrobiaceae bacterium; assembly: GCA_964598065.1. Classification (GTDB taxonomy): domain Bacteria; phylum Bacteroidota; class Bacteroidia; order Bacteroidales; family F082; genus Sulfidibacterium. The sequence continues at coordinate 6,114 of CAZRAW010000027.1, read as the reverse complement.
CAAAGCAAACTTATGTCCGAGAGCAATAGCCTGATCATATTTAAAAAAGGTAGTCAATGCCGGGCCGAAGACATTTTGTGCCTCTCCTTCAGATAAGGGAATGGCATATTTTGCCATTAGTGTGGCTTTAAATCCCTTTCGGGGATAATTCCGGCTGTCATACGTATCCGAACGAAAGGAAACAAAAATATTACCATAACTGTTGTAGTCATCGATGAGTTCGGCAAACTCAGAATTATTGTACTGCATTTTGAATTTTAAGTAGTCATATTCAAACCCGATCCGGAAATTATAGGTGTTTTTAACCGTTGCATTCATAAAAACCGAACCGGAAAAGTTGGAGAAAGTTACCCTGTCTGTTTTAACGTCCTTATTGTAAGTATTAAATCCAAAGCTATATATATTTAGTTTTACACCAAGGCCCGGCGACCAGCCGTTATTAACCAGAAACAAAACACGTCCCCGCGGGTTGGGACCCAGCATCGCATCAGCATACAGCATAGTACCGCGCACAAGATGGCGAAAAGTGGCTCCCACCAGGACACTTCCCGAATAATCATTATCATAATGAATGGATGCCCGAACCGTACCAAGGCTTTTCTCCTTTAATTTTAAAATTAACAGAGCGCTGTCGTTTTTCCCTTGCAGTTCATAATAAACATGATCGAAATAGTTGGTCCCGTAAGTATAAGTAACCTTTTCTTCAAGCTCTTTAAGACTGATTTTTCTGTGGACAATACCTCTGAAAATATGGCTGACAAATTTGGGCTTCAATGTTTTAAGTCCCTCAACTTCAATACCATTAATATAAATCGAATCAAGAGGTTTGGCTTTACAGACATTTGCCGGAATATATTTAATGGCGTTTAGCGAATCGGCGAGCGCTTTTAATTGGGCATAATGTGCCTGTGCAGCCCGTTCACCTATGGCGATGATAGAATCATATTTTGTAAAATCCATCACGCCGTAGTTCATTTTTATATTAATAAGCAGGTTTGTGTTTTTATATGCTTTTTTGTTGGCTGCCACCCGGTTGAAGGAAATCACCTGATTCAGAATTTTAGTAAATGAATCCAGCTTTTTAATGTTTTTGGTCAGTCCCTGTTGCACATTGCCACCAATAATGAATTGTGCTCCCATTTTTTTTACATCCATAACAGGAAAATTATTGACCACCCCGCCATCCACAAGATAATGCCCCTGATAATACGTAGGTGAAAAATATCCGGGAATTGACATGCTGGCCCGCACTGCCATAGGAAGATACCCCGAGGTCAGATCGATGGTTTTCCCTGTAAGCAAATCGGTTCCAACACATAAAAAAGGAATTGGCAGCTTTCTGAAATTAGTAACATTATAAACTCCCGAAAGATAATGGTTAAGCATCATGTTTACCTGTTGTCCCTCATAGAGTGCCACCCTTAATCCAACTGATTTTTTCTTCAGAGGCAAACTGATAACCATATTTTCAGCATAAACTTTGTCTTCAAAATTGATATACTTCCGGTCAATTTTATCCGTCATCAATGCATTCCAGTTCTGCTCCCTGATAATTTTTGCAATGGTGTCAGGAGCATAACCCGCCGCATATAATGCCCCGATAACACCTCCGATACTGGTTCCTCCAATGTAATCGATGTGCAGATTAACTTCTTGCAGAACTTTGAGCAGCCCGATATAGGCAAAGCCCTTTGCTCCGCCGCCGCTTAGCACAAGCCCTATTTTCGGACGAGTCGGTTTTGGCTTTACGGTATTTGAATTTTGAGCAGAAACACCCATTTGCAAAAAAAATTGCAGAATAATAAAGAAAATAAATTTTTTCATTGGGTGGCCTTCAGTGCAAAATATTCATACTTATGCAAATATATAAATAATGAACTATTGTTTCAAATTTCCGGGCAGAAACAGGAAAACGTAACCGGCTGAATACCACCTTTCAGATGGCTGTACTTTTGAAAGGCCGGAAAAAGGTTAATTGTTAATTTCTTCAGATGGGGGTTACAAAACCAACCTGTGGGCCTTCAGGCATATTACCGGCTGTGTTAAAAACAAGTCAGGACGATACGGACCCGGCACCAATGATAATAGCGTTCTTAAAAATGAAACCTCCCCGCCGCAAGCGGACGGGGTATCAACCTAAAAAAATATGTTTCGCCCCAAGGAGCGGAGTATTTACTCATTTATCCCGATACGCTCCGCTATCGGGATTCGTTCAACTTACAAATTTTAATGCGCTTCGCTTTTAAAATTTGAGTTTCACGAATAAAAAGACCCTGGTCTAATGAATCAAGGGTGTTATATGTTGGCAAATAAATTCATTTTCGTATTTTCGCCTGAAAAGCACTGACCTTGACCTTAAAAAACCACAGCCGGAGAAAATTCCTCCAACTCACAGCTTCAGGTGTTGGCCTCACGTTGGTATATCTCTGGGACAGAATGATGGAAAACCGTTTGCTTTCTGCTACCCGTAAAAAAATCGTGCTGCCGATAACCAACAAGATTGTCTCCTTTTACAGGGATTTTTTGGTTATAAATCAAAAACATAAAATAGAAGTACTTTCGTCGCATTGTACCCATCTCGGCTGCATTATTAATAAGGAGGAAAACGGACGGCTTATTTGTCCGTGCCACGGGTCCGAATTCGACCTCGAAGGAAATGCTGTGAAAGGTCCGGCTTATAAACCGCTGCCATCCATCCCTTTTAAAATAGACAAAGACACCAGGCAAATTATTATCCAATCCCCGATTTCGTGAAGCAAACAGCAGAAAATATCCGTTTCAACACAACCTATGGCCGTATCAGCCTCGCACTATTCAGCTATGTTTTACTCACGGGGATATTGCTTGCTATTCCTTACAACGTAAACCATCCCTACGCCTCCATCAGCAGCCTGATGGTTATGAATCCTTGGGCTTCGTTTATCAGAAACATGCACTATTGGAGCGCACAATTTTTTTTGGTTGTCAGCCTTTTGCATATTTATGATCATTACAACAAAAGCCGGGAAACAGGGCTTAAACCGGGAATGGGATTCCTGTTAGGTCTCGGGGTACTCATTATTTTTATGGCCATGCTAACCGGTTTTCTCCTCAAGGGAGATGCCGACAGCCTGCAAGCCCGGCAAATTCTATGGAGCCTGACGTCTCGAATTCCTTTTATCGGAAAGGTTCTCGCTGCTTCGCTGCTGGGAAAAGAGGGCAATTTTCAATTGATTTATGTGAATCACATCGCTACGTTCACCATTTTTCTAACAGTCATTATCGTGGAACACAGCAAGAAGTTCTGGCCGAAGGCGGGTGATTTTGTGATTACTTTTTTAGTTCTTATTTTGGTCAGCTATTTTTTTTCAGCTCCGCTGCACGACAATCTGAACCCTACGGTAAAAGGGCCGTGGTATTTTGTGGGATTTCAGGAAATGCTGCACTGGCTCAGCCATCCGGAATGGGCGCTTTTTTGGATTTTGCTGCTTTTGGTATTGATATATTTTGCTAACTCCGGTAAAATAAAAACTGCTTTTTTCAGTAAAAGAACGCTGCTGATATTTACCATTTTCTATTTCATTCTAACGATTATCGGACTATTTTTCAGAGGTGAGCACTGGCAATGGATGGTTCCGGGACAAAAAGATTACCGCTACAGTGTGATGTATAATTTTAAAACGGAACGTGTGAATTTTCATCCGGTGTTTTCTCCCGAAAAGGCTATGGAGGCGCCGCTTATTCAGGGTAAAAAAGAGAGCTGTGTGATTTGTCACAATAATATCCACGGCTTTACAGATGCGCACAACCCCGCTGTCATCGGCTGTTTTTCGTGTCACGGCGGAAATCCTTTTGCCACAGACAAAAACCAGGCACACAAAAATATGATTCTGATTCCGGGCAATCTGAATAATGCAGCACAAAGTTGCGGTGCTACTACATGTCATCCCAATATTACGCAGCGTATCAATACCAGTCTTATGACCACGCTCAGCGGGATGATTAGTGTGGATCGTTATGTTTTCGGCGAACAAAATAACCCTGATTTGCTAACAGACATTCATCATTTGGGGCATTCCGCAGCTGATGAGCATTTGAAAAATCTGTGTGTCCGCTGCCATTTGGGAAACCCAAAAACCACCCTTGGACCGGTAACCGAAAAAAGCCGCGGCGGCGGTTGTCTCGCCTGCCATTTGAATTACAACAAACGTGCTGCCAATGCACTGCGAACACATCAAAAGCAGGATACAAGCACGGCTTATTTGCAATTTCATCCATCCATCGATTTGAACGTAAGCGACAACCATTGTTTTGGCTGCCACAGCCGGTCGGGAAGAATTTCCACGAGTTACGAAGGCTGGCACGAAACGTTGCTGTCGGCTGGCCAAATGCCTCACAATGCAAGCTACCGTTTGGTGGAAGGTACCCGGGTTTTCAAAAAAGAGCCTGCAGATGTGCATTACACGCTGGGGATGGAATGTATCGACTGCCACCAGTCTTATGAATTAATGGGTAATGGCAAGCTTTACCGGCACGAAGAAAATCAGGAAGATGTACAATGTAAAGATTGTCATTTTACGGAGAAACCACTCACTACTTCTACCAACAATTTAAACACAGAAGCTGCTACCATTGCCGCTCTTCGCTATGGAAAAATATCCGGTAAAAATTTTCTGATTACACACAAAAGGCATCAGGCGCTTATCAACACAACCGTGAAATCTGATACAGCCTGGTTGATTACAAAAAACACCGGAAAGACTTTCAGGTTGAAAAAACCGGCTGCCGTTTGTACGGCTTCAGCACATCGGGATGTAAGTTGCTCGGCCTGCCACAGCGCCTGGGCTCCAAGTTGTATCGGCTGCCACAATGCGTATGACCCGAACGAAGAGGGATACAACATGCTCACCAACAAAGAGCAAAAGGGGAGTTGGGTAGAATACACCGGTAGTTACCTCGCACAGCCCCCGGCTTTGGGCATACGTCAAACCGGAAAGAAAAAGGAAATTATTCCCGTCATCCCCGGCATGATTTTAACCATCAATCTGCAAAGCTTCACACGTCAAAAACATGACTCACTAATTTTCCGCCGACTTTTTGCTCCTGCTGCTCCGCACACTACTGCTGCCAAAGGAAGAAGTTGCAAGTCATGCCACAACAATCCCATAGCATTGGGATTCGGAAAGGGTAAATTGCGCTATGTTGTAAACGGGAATAGCGGCAAATGGCATTTTGAACCGACCTACGAAAACAACCCTCACGACGGACTTCCCGAGGACGCCTGGACAGGCTTTTTACAAAACAGAACCGGCATGGTCTCCACACGTAAAAACGTAAAACCGTTTTCGGTAAAAGAGCAGAAAAAAATATTGTTAATCGGTGCCTGTCTGACCTGCCACAAGGAAAATTCAAAAGTCATGCGGGAAAGTCTGAACAGCTTTGAAAAAGTGTTACGGCACCGAAGTCCTAAGTGTGTGTTGCCGGTTTGGCCGGACAAAGAAAAATGAGAAAACTTTTCGCTTTCGCCAAATCTTTCCTTATTTTCCGAAAGTAGTGCATCCTTATTTTCCGAAAACACTACATCCTTAATTGCCGATTTTACTACATTGTTATTTTCCGGTTACATTTGAGTCGTCCGCAAGGTGGATGTTGAAAGCGAATTAAAGGCAGGAGTTTAATTCTGAGCCTGCCTTTGGGATGGGTTGTGCGTAGGAGCAGGCGTGAGAATCCCCTATGAATTATTTTCTTTCTTCTTCGCCTTAGACTCTCACGCCATGCCACCCCTCTGGCCTGCCTGTGGATGGCTCAGAGCTAAACGTTGGAGGAAGTAACGGGAATTATGAGAGTGTTCCACCGGATTAAAGATGTTTTAATAAATGTCTAAATTTATCCCGTTTTAAGTATAGGTCGATGCTGTTTTCTTCAATATTTGAAGAATAAACTGCAGATGCTTTGGTAAGGTAGTCAAATCCGCCACTGCTTTCTGAAAAGTCATATTTAATCAAATCCGGAATTTCATTCCCAATTTGTATCAAATATTCATCAAAATATTTTTTGTCTGTAATTCTCATTTACATCTTTAATTATTGCCTTCCAAAGATAAGTATTTTATTGATTTCCATGATGTTCAATTGT
>CAZRAW010000026.1:0-24267 GCA_964598065.1 uncultured Lentimicrobiaceae bacterium | reverse complement strand
CTCGGGATCAGTTCGACTAAACAGAGTCTGTCTATAAAGTCCGCTAACTTCGTTACGCTCGTATTTAAAATCATAAGCTCTGCCTATCAGGATTTCTGAGCCAAGATATGTGCAATCCAGACCCCTCCCAAAGGCTATAGATCTTAAATCTCTATTCCTTTTTGATATCCGGATTACATCTGTCCCGGCCTCGACCAGAAATCCAAATGAGCGTAAACATTACAGTATCAATTAACTGACGCACAACAGGCACTATCCAATTCCCACATCCTTTGCTCCTTAGCTTCATCGCTCTCTCGCCCCTTCACCTTTTATTTCCTTTTTAGGGAAACATGGTATTGCAAGCCTCCCGTTACCCAGATTCCCGGCATTACCACGCTGCCAATATCGCGGTAGGTCTGGTTTAGCAAGTTGTTAGCCTGAACGAAAAGGGTAAAATGAGGCATCTTGTATTGGATTTTCGTATTCAAAAGAAAAACCGTTCTGTAAGGTACTTTTTTGCTTTGCACATAATCAAAATAACCCCCGTTACGCTTTTGTATTGAAAAGGTCCATACGGCTGATAATCCGGGGGCAATGGCATGCTGAAGATAAAGACTCAGATGATGGCGCAGGTAATCCAGCGCATACAATGAGACAAATCCGGAAGCACTTTTATCGGAATGCAAATAATTGTAATTCAATTGTAAATGCTCCAAAAAATGATGCCCGTCTTTCACCGGTGTGTAATTGAGCGAAAAACCGGCACCCAGCGTATTCATTTGAGTCAGGTTTTTACTTTCCCATTTGGTATTAGGATTTTCTTTTATCCAGTCGATGATGTCATAACCCATGCGGTAAGAAAGCGATGCGGAAAAGGTGATGGTTTTCATAAAATACTGAATGCCAGTTTCAAAGCCATAAACTTTTTCCGGTTTCAATTGCGGATTACTGATATGGTCGGGGCCCTGATAATATAAATCGGTGAACGTCGGCAACCTTATGGCACGATTGGCAGAGACAAAAGTTTTTAGATTTTTCGTGATAAACCAGGCCATATCCAATCCTGGCGACAGCATAAAACCATATCCGGCATTGTAAAAAACATTTAAACCTGCCGAAAGTGTGAAATTTTCCTTTTGGTATAACTGGTTAAGAAAAACATTTAGCCGCGGGCGCTCTTTTTGATGGTTGTAAAAAGCGCCCTTGTCGATTTTGGAAAAGACCGTATCGTTCATAGGCTCACCCAGCACATTGCTAAGGATTTTCTCATACTGATATGAGATTCCGGCAGCAGTTTTTCCGTATGCCGACTGAAAACCAATGCCGCCATCTACTCCGGCTACATCCGTCCGGTTAAAATTGGGCCCCTGGTAAGGAAAGAAACCCGTCGGCGTATGAAACCCGGCGCTATCAACTCCTTTCACAAACCAACCACCCTGTTTTTGATACCAGTTTTTACCTTCTCTGAATAATTCAAAATGGTCATAAAGCCTGCGCCAGCGAATATCTCCGTTAAATTGTAGTTTCTTTCCGCCACGAATACCAATGCTGGCCGACATCACCTTAACTTTTTCAAACTGGTCAGGGTATTTTGCCGTATAAAAGCTATTAGCGCCGAAAGCTTTTCCGGCATATCCCAACTGCAGATTTAATTTGGAGGAACCCACCGACATAAAAGACTGATGGGTAATACTAAGGTTCTTAAAATCAGTATTTATCCGGTAACCATTCGAGCGGCTCCCGCTAATGGAGGTTTGATTTTCTACCCGGCCTGTCTGATAACCGGCAAGGAATGAGGAGGAAAACAACCCGTATTGTCCGGCTCTAATGCCAAAAGAAAGGTTGTTTCCGGGCGTTCTTTTTGTAATGATGTTGATGGCTCCCGAAAAAGCGTTAGGGCCAAACCACCGAGACGAAGGACCTCGTACAATCTCCACTTTTGCCACATCTATCATATTGAGTGCCTGGTCGAGGTTATGATGGCCGGTCTGAGGGTCATTCATAGGAATTCCATTAATCATTATCAAAGCCTGATCAAACGAACCGCCTGCAATATTCAGGTCGGCCTGCATCCCAAAAGCACCACGTTGTCGCACATCCAGGCCGGCAACCTGTTTCAACAGTTCATCAAGAGTGCTGACCGGAGCATTTTTAATCTCTTTTTGCGAAATAATCTGAATCTGCCTGGGAATTTTTCGGAATCTGACCGGATTGGCCACAGAAGAAATCCGAATCTCTTTTAAAGTTACCGTATCGCTCTGTGCCTGAAGATTAAACCATGTAAAAACCAACAAGATAGCTAAGCAAAATCTCTTCAAATTCCTTTTTTCCATACCTTTCCCTTTAATAAAAGGTGCAAAAATAGAAAAAGGGATGAGGAAACGGTTTTTTTCAACGACAAAAAAGCTGCTTATTAACCGGAATCGGGCTTTCCAGCATTTATTTTAGTTTGTCAAAATAATCTTCTTTTGAGATTTGTTCCAGTATGGCTTTCTCATCCAAAAAATCTTTTTGTTGCAGCTTTTTATACCAGATTTTAGCCTCTGTATAATTTTTTTGCTGTACTAATACTTTTATGATATTAGCGTATAAAAAGCCGTAAGGATAAGCAGGATTTTTATCAATGGCCTTTTTAAAATCTTCGTAGGCTTTCTGAAAATCGCTATTATCAAAAGCTTCATAACCCTGATTAATGGCAGTATTCATTACCGGGTCGAGAATCAGACCAAAAATGGAAAAACAGTGGTTATTACAATTTTCAATCACATCCACATAGCGAATTTTTTTGTCGAGCTTTGGAAAGAACAGTTTAAAAGTAAGTTTTTCACCTTTCCATTTAAACCTGTAAACATCCGGGCATACGGGGATACCCTCCGACCGTAAGAGATAAATCTTTTTTTTGGTTTGATTATTTTGAAGATAAATGTGTTTGCTGGCACAAAAGTAACCGGAAGGAGCCTGATTTTCAATGGTCAGTTCAATCATAAAACCATTTTCCCGGTAACTCACCTCATTAACAAGAAAAGGATGGGTAGCCACGGCAAAATTTGGCACTTTAATGGTTTGTCCCAAAAGCGGCATAAACCAAATGAGCAAAATAAAGGCTAAAAAACCCCGATATTTTGTTTTCATTATATTTCCCTATTCAAATCAAGAAAAAAAGCCATGAAACCTTTGCTCCATGGCTTTTCTCACTGATAAAACAATTAAATTATTTTTTCTTTTTGCCAATAGCAAAATCAAGACCTACAGACAAAGCCCATGTACTTTTTTCATATTTAGTATTATAAGGCACAAAGGTTTCGCCAACTTTATAAGAGCCCGGAACAGTTTGACTTTGATATTTCACAAGATATCCTCCAAACTGAAAAGTAAGGGCATCATTAATCTTCCAGGCGCCTCCGGCTCCAACAGTATTAGTGTTAAGGCTGTAGCTTAAATCACTTTGGTAGGAAGGATTTACACCGGTTGTTGCATGAAGGTAACCGAGGCTCAGCAAAAGACTTTTGGAAACATTAAATTCTGCGCCAAGACCAAATTCCTGAGAGTTCTTTTTGATATTTGTTTTAACATTTGCCCAACTGGTTTTAGAATCCCAGTAGGTATGATAGCCTGCCTGCAAAGAAATCACTTTGCTTACATTAATTTTGGCACCAATGGAGAGCATTGCCGGCATATCGGCATTTTGTTTTCCGCCATTAGGATACATTTCAATCGGGGATCCGTCAGCATGCATTCCAATCACAAAACCTTTACCGGCAGGTGTGGAATTGGTCAGGGTCATTTTGGTTTTAAACTCATATTTAATACCGAAGTCCAGGTTATTATCCAGAAAAGAGAGGTTAACACCAAGGATAGGGGTATAACCGTTTCCGGACTGACTAACATCGATATCCTGGTCTTTCATTAATTTAGCACCGCCATATATTTGTGTTGCCTGTACAACGAGTTCATCGGCCATAGTGGCATATTTCGTTGAAGCGCCATAATAAGTTGTCTGGATTTGGGTAAAGTTCATGGCATCAACCTGAGCCTGGGTAAGGCCTAAACCTAACAAGCCATTGGTCATTGCAGTGGCCTGAGCCTGAGTAATAGCTCCTCCTGCCAGAGCCTGTGAAATGGTTGCTCCGCCCAAACCGGCATCGAGCAAAGGCGTAATACCATCCCCGGCCCCCTTATACAACTTTGAAGCTCCCGAAGCCTGAGCGGCACCGGCGGTTAACTGATCGCCAACGCCATTCATAAAGGTATCGGCATGAACTGAGCCGGCGGCTGTATTTAACTTAATATCTTTGATATGTCCTTTGTAGGAATTTCTTACCATAACATAACGCACACCGGCATATACAGATACATGGTCGGAAATAGCATAGCTGACACCAGCCTGGATACCGAAATAAATAGAAGTACCTTTTATAGCCATGTCAACGGAATAACCGGTAACCCCGAGTTTGGAAAAGGCACCCACCAGCGAAGAAATAGGTACTTCAGCCATGGGAATACCATTGGAAAAATTAGCAGTACCACCACCACCAATAAAGTTTAAACCCAAAGAAAATGCCCATCGATTGGTTTTATAGGCCACATACAAACTGGGAAAAACAGGAGCCTTAACCGAACCTTTAAAGGTTGAATGGTTAAGAAAAGGAAAACTGTTGTCAATTGTCTGAGTTTGGAAAATTGACTGACTACTCAGAGAAATGTACAAACCATCTGCAAGCTTTGTAAGACCGGCAGGGTTGTAATACACGGCATCAATGCTTGTTGATGCATCACGTACCAACATACGCGACCATGCTGTACTTTGATTGGTATTGGTTACCAACCCTCCTGCAAATGCAAGATTAACAACCAACAGCAAACTGAAAAAAGAGACAGTAAATTTTTTCATAGGATTATGAATTTAATTTATGAATGTTATTTGAGGCTAATATAGAAATTTTTCATTCAAAAAAAGCAATCTTTAGAAAAAAAATAAATCGGATTTATGAAATAAATAAAAAACCATTAAATTATCAAACCACGTAATACACTGCTAAACAGTGTATAGAATGGCTTATTCATAATCTTACTAAACAAGAAAATATCTTTACATTTTTTTACTTTTCAGCCAGTTTCGGGCATTTACAAAAGCTTCCAACCATGGACTTGCTTCATCTTTTTCACGATATTGGGGGTAAAACGGCCACTGCCACGAAAAAACCGAACGTTCTAAGTGAGGCATCATAGCCAAATGACGACCGTTATTCGAACAAACGGCAGCAGCTCCCCAGTCGGAACCGTTGGGATTACCGGGATATTGCTCGTAGCTGTACGAAATAGAAATGCAATACTTGTCTCTGAAGTAAGGAAAACTAAACTTACCTTCGCCGTGAGCCACCCAGACTCCCAGCCGCTGTCCGGTTAGACTCTTCAACATAATAGAATTATTCTCATGAATGTTCACGTTAATAAAACCGGACTCAAACTTACCGGAATCATTGGGCAACATACGCGGCTTTTCCGGATGCTCGGGATAAACAAGGCCTAATTCCATCATCAGTTGGCAACCGTTGCAGACGCCGAGACTGAGTGTGTCATTTCTTTCATAAAAATCATCCAATGCTTTACGGGCTTTTGCGTTATAGAGAAAAGCCCCCGCCCAGCCTTTGGCAGAGCCAAGAACATCAGAATTGGAAAAGCCGCCCACAAAAACCACAAACCCCACATCCGACAAATCTTCCCTGCCCGATACCAGGTCGGTCATGTGAATATCTTTCACGCGAAAACCCGCGAGATGCAATGCATACGCCATTTCGCGGTCACCGTTTACGCCTTTTTCGCGAATAATAGCAGCAACAGACGCCTGAGTATCAGTCTGTTCCCCTACAATATTTTTGATTTTTCCGGAGAAATTTCTTTTGAAATGAAACTGTAAATCCTGCCGTTTGAAGTTCTTAAACCGGGCATGTGCGCGTGAGCTTTCCGTTTGCCTCTGGTCAAACAGATAGGATGTCTGATACCAAATATCCCGGAAACGGACAATGTTTAGTTCAAAAAGTTTGTCCTGATGATGTATCTTTAACTTATGATCGGGGATAATTTCGCCGATAGCATAATGCACAACGCCTGCCTCATTCAAAACTTTTTCCACATCTTTTTCGTCGGCAACCTGAATCACAACAGCCGGTTTTTCGCTGAACATCAAACGAATGAAGTCTTTTTCGCCGAAGGTATCCGTAGTAATCTCCATGCCCGATTCAACATTGGCAAAATTCATCTCCAGCAAAGTGGTTATGAGTCCTCCGGCTGAAACATCGTGGCCGGCCAAAATTTTCTCTTCGACAATCAATTGTTGCAAAGCGTTAAAGGCTTTTTTGAAATAAGCAGCATCTTTTACATCGGGGCACTCCTGCCCCACACGGTTCAATGTTTGGGCAAAACTACTGCCGGCAAGGCCAAAACCCAAAAGGGAGAAATCCACATAAATCAGCTTTGTCCCGGCGCTGGTCTTCACCACCGGACTCAGGCTTTTTCTGATATCGCTCACTTCACCCACGGCAGAAATAATCACTGTTCCGGGAGCATACACCACCTTGCCATCACCATATTTTTGGGTCATGGAAAGGGAGTCTTTTCCGGTAGGAACCGGAATGCCGAGTGCAATGGCAAAATCACTGACTGCTTTCACGGCCGCATATAGCCGGGCATTTTCTCCCGGATTTCGTGCAGGCCACATCCAGTTGGCACTCAACGACACACCGCTTAATCCTCCTTCAACAGGCGCCCAAAGCAAATTTGTAAGCGCCTCACTGATAGCCAACCGCGAACCTGTTGCAGCATCCGACAACGCTGCTGCCGCTGCATGCCCCAACGCCGTAGCAATTCCTTTTTTTCCCTGATAATCCAGCGCCATAACACCAAGGTTATTCAACGGCAGCTGCAAAGGGCCGGCACACTGCTGCAAAGCCACACGCCCCGTAACCGACCTGTCCACTTTGTTGGTAAGCCAGTCTTTGGAAGCAACAGCCTCGAGATGTAGCACGCTTATAAGATATTCTTCAAAGCGTGCCACTTCGTAAGTAACTTTTTTAAACCTATTGGTTTGGGTGGTATCGTTCAGTACTGTCCGTGGCGGTTTCCCGAAGAGATATTCTAATTTTAAATCCACCGGGCAGGCATTTTCAGCATCATCTTTTACTACCAACCGGTGGTCAGCTTTCACTTCGCCAACCTTGTAAAGCGGAGCTCTTTCGCGCAAAGCGATATTTTCAAGAACAGGCAGATCTTTTTCTTTGATAATTAGCCCCATGCGTTCCTGCGATTCGTTACCGAGAATTTCTTTAAAAGACAAGGTAGGATCACCGAGCGGCAGTTTTCCAACGTCAATAACAGCGCCAGTTTCCTCCACCAGCTCAGAGAGGCTGTTGAGATGTCCGCCGGCTCCGTGGTCATGGATGGAAACAATGGGATTTTTTTCAGATTCGACCATTGCCCGGATGGCATTGGCCACCCGTTTTTGCATTTCGGGATTAGCACGTTGTACGGCATTCAGCTCTGTGCCCTGTTCGTACTGGCCGGTGGCAACCGATGAAACCGCCCCGCCCCCCATTCCAATACGGTAATTATCGCCCCCAAGTACCACAATAATATCTCCCGCTTCGGGAGTCTCTTTTTGACTGTCATTTTTATTGGCAAAACCGACTCCCCCGGCCTGCATGACAACCTTGTCATAGGCATAAGTTTTGCCTCCCTCTTCATGTTCAAAAGTCAGGAGGCTGCCGTTAATAAGCGGCTGGCCGAATTTATTACCAAAATCGGAAGCTCCGTTGGAAGCTTTTATAAGAATCTCGTCCGGAGCATGATAGAGCCAGGGTCGCGGCTGAATATTGTTTTCCCAGGGCCGCACACTATCGAGCCGTGGATAGGAGGTCATATAAACGGCTGTTCCGGCCAACGGAATACTGCCTTTGCCGCCGGCCATACGGTCGCGAATCTCGCCTCCGCTGCCGGTAGCCGCGCCATTAAAAGGTTCCACCGTTGTGGGGAAATTATGCGTCTCTGCTTTCAGCGAAAGCACAGAGGAAATCTTACGAATCGCAAAAAAATCAGATTTATCCTGACGGACAGGAGCAAATTGTTCAATCCTCGGCCCCACCACAAAGGCTACATTGTCTTTGTAGGCGGAAACCAGCCTGTCCGGACTAACTTCGGAAGTTTTTTTGATAAGTGCAAACAAACTATCAGGCATCTCTTTGCCATCGATCACAAAACTACCGTTAAAAATTTTATGACGACAATGCTCAGAATTGATTTGGGCAAAACCGTAGACCTCCGAATCGGTAAGTTTCCGGTTTAATTTTTTACCGATTTCTTCGAGGTATACCACCTCCTCCTCACTAAGTGCCAGGCTTTCTCTTTCGTTGTAAGCTTTAATGTCATCGATGTATTTTATGGGCTCGGGCTTCTTGTCAACACTCAGCGATTGCTGGTCTAAACCATTGTACAGCTGTTGCAGCATGGGATCAAAAGCCGTATCCGGATTATCCGTTTTTTTAAACTCTTCCATCCGCAGGATCCCTTTAATACCCATATTCTGTGTAATTTCAACAGCATTGGTACTCCAAGGGGTAATCATTTCCTTTCGCGGACCAACGAAAAAACCTTCCTGCTGCTCTTTGGGACAAAGTTTTGACCCGCCAAAAAGCCAGTTTAATTTTCCGTGGTCTTTTACCAATAGTTGATTATCAGTTTTTACCAGAATGTAATGACACTGGTCAGAAGAATAAAAATAAATCATAAGTGTGGACTTAGGGCAAACTGCCTGCAAATATAGAAAATGCTTTGTCTTTTTTGAAATTATGGCAAATTTTTTTTAATCTTCGGTGAAGAGCAGTTCATTAATGCTCAAGAGTTTTAACGCTTTGAAAATCAGTCTTAACCGGAGATAATGTTTTTCTATTCCGGCCAAAATATAAGAAAGTATTGTGGAATAATAAAAAAATATACTAAAATGTTTTTCCGAATAAGAAATAGGAGTACTTTTGCACATTATTAATTATCTATATTTATTACAACACAATGAAAAAAGGAACAGTAAAATTCTTCAATGAATCTAAAGGATTTGGATTTATTATTGAAGAAGATTCAAAAAATGAGTACTTCGTGCACATTTCAGGATTAATTGACAAAATCCACGAAGGTGACGATGTGGAATTTGAATTAAAAGAAGGCAGAAAAGGTTTAAACGCTACAGATGTTAAAGTAATTTAATGTTTATTCTTTAACTTTCTTATCATTAAAAAAGGCCTGTCAATAAATGACAGGCCTTTTTTTTGCCGCCTGTTTTTACGGAAAGATTTTCAGGAATTTCTGATTGGTATGACAATTTTTCTCTCTTTTTCCGAGGAGCATAGTCTTTTTTCCTGCAGAAGGTAAAAAAAGGTTTTTTCTTGTCTGCTCCAACAGCATCAACAGGAAGCCTCTAAAACTTACAGAAAGAGCAGCCTCTCGGATTAGTCTAAAAATCTCTCTGCTTCAATGGCAGCCATGGCACCGGTTCCGGCGGCCGTGATAGCCTGGCGATAATGTTTGTCCTGCACATCGCCGGCAGCAAAAATACCAGGTACGCTGGTAGCTGTAGAGTCGGGTTTGGTAATGAGATATCCCGTTTCATCCATGTCAAGTTTCCCCACAAAAATGTCGGTGTTGGGCTTATGTCCGATAGCCAAAAAGAAACCATCGATATCAATTTTTTTCTCTTTGCCGGTTTTGTTGTTCACCAAAACAGCACCGTTCAGGGCTTTCATAAATCCCTGTTCCACGCCGACAATCTCTTTCACCTCGTGATTCCACAATACTTCGATGTTGGGTGTGTTGAGCACCTTGTTCTGCATGGCTTTGGAGGCACGCAATTGATCGCGACGATGAATCAAATAGACTTTCCGGCACATATTGGCGAGATAAGTTGCTTCTTCGGCAGCCGTATCACCACCGCCCACAACGGCAACATCTTTGCCTTTATAAAAGAATCCGTCACAGGTGGCACAAGCGGAAACGCCGCCGCCTTTGAATTTCTCTTCCGATTCCAGTCCGAGATATTTTGCTGTGGCGCCTGTGGCGATAATGACAGTTTCTGCCAATAATTCAGTACCATCATCAATTTTTACTTTAAAAGGACGTTTGGTTGTATCAATTTCAGAGACCGTTCCCCAACGGATATCCGCTCCGAAACGTTCGGCCTGTTTCTGCATGTCTTCCATCATTTTGGGGCCATCAATTCCTTCGGGATAACCGGGGAAGTTGTCCACTTCCGTAGTGGTAGTAAGCTGTCCGCCGGGCTCCATACCCTGGTAAACAATGGGCTTTAAATCAGCGCGGGAAGCATAAATAGCAGATGTATATCCGGCAGGACCGGAACCTATAATCAAACATTTGGTTGTTTCCATATAATTATATTTTATGATTTCTGTTTTTGTTGAGTTCTTATGTTATCAAAACAAATGCCAAAAGACAATTTGCGGAGAATAAGCATCCTTTTGACAGCTTTAAAAGAGAAGTGAAATGACGGTAAAAACACTGAATATTAACTTTCCAACTCAATGCTGACAAAATCCATCTTCCCACCCAAAGGCGGATTGAGTTTCCGGATTTTCAAACGAGCATGTTTCACTTGTGGAAATTTTGTTTTTATACTTTCCAAAATGCGGCGGCCCACATGCTCCAACAGCTTTGATTTAACCTCCATCTCGGCCTTCAACACCTGAAATACTTCCTGATAGTTGACCGTATCGTGCAGATTATCGGTTTGTTCGGCTTTGGACGTGTCAACCTCCAAAAATAAATCGCAACGGAATTTAGTGCCAATGACCTGCTCCTCTTTAAAACAGCCGTGATAGGCGAAAAATTCCATTCCTTCAATTGATATGACTGACATATTATTATTTTTAATACTGAGATATGTTTTGCAACAATATTACAGAATTATTCTTTTCTTCCCAATTCATATAGTCCGATTTCAATGCGGCGCAAGGTCTCTTCCTGACCGATAAGGGTAATGATATCAAACAAATGCGGTCCCTTCAATGCGCCCACAATCAGCAGACGGAAAGCATTCAGCACGGCGCCCGTGCTATATTCTTTTTCTTCTATCCATTTTTTAACGATGGATTCGGTATTTCCCGAAGAGAAATCATCCAAACCGGCCAACAGCGTTTTCAGCTTCATCATTTGATTATAGGAATCCTGTTTCCAGTGCTTTTTTACAGCTTTGGGGTCAAATTCCGAGGGCGATTTGAAAAAGAAGCCGGCCTGATCCCATAATTCGTGAACAAAATACGCCCGTTCCTTTACAAGTCCAATCACCTTTTCGATGTAGTCGATATCGGCCATAACACCTTCCTTTTCGATAAAGGGAAGAAACTGCCCGGCCAGCTCTTTGTTGCTTTTTTTCAGCATATACTGATGGTTAAACCATTTGGCTTTTTCCGGGTCAAAACGAGAGCCTGATTTTCCTACTCTCTCGATGGAGAAAGCGGCAGCCATCTCGTCGAGGCTGAAAATTTCGCGTTCGTCACCAGGATTCCATCCCAGCAATGCCAGCATGTTGACAAAAGCTTCCGGAAAATAGCCATCTTCGCGGTAACCACGCGTGGTCTCCCCTGTTTTGGGGTCGGTCCATTGCAATGGAAATACCGGAAATCCCAGCCGGTCGCCATCGCGTTTGCTGAGTTTTCCTTTTCCATCGGGCTTGAGCAACAACGGCAAATGGGCAAACTGCGGAGCTTCCCAGCCAAAAGCTTCGTACAACAAAACATGAAGCGGTAGCGAGGGCAACCACTCTTCGCCGCGGATGACATGGCTGATTTTCATCAAATGATCGTCCACCACGTTAGCCAAATGGTACGTCGGCATTCCGTCCGACTTAAACAAAACCTTATCGTCCAATACATTAGTCCGGACTTCTATCGTGCCGCGAATCAAATCATTCATTCGAACGGTTTGGTCTTCAGGCATTTTGAAACGAATCACAAAAGGCGTATTGGCCTTTAGAAGTTGTTTGGTTTCGGCTTCGGTAAGAGCCAGCGAATTCTTCAAATGCTTCCTTTCGACAGCATCATAAGTAAATGTTTCTTTCTTAGCTTCAAATTTTTTTCGCAGTTCATTTAGCTCCTCCGCCGTATCAAAAGCATAATAAGCGTGTCCGGAAATCATTAGCCGGTCGGCATATTCTTTGTAAATGGATTTCCGCTCCGACTGTTTGTAAGGCCCGTAATCTCCACCTTTGGTAACGCCTTCATCAAATTCAATTCCGCACCAATCGAAAGCCCGGATAATATAATCTTCAGCTCCAGGGACAAAACGTGTTTGGTCGGTATCTTCAACACGAAGGATAAACTTACCGCCGTTTTTTCTTGCAAAAAGATAATTGTACAAGGCCGTCCTAACGCCGCCAATATGCAACGGACCGGTAGGGCTGGGCGCAAAACGCACCCGGATATCATGCTTACTCATGTGCTTCTGTTTTGAGAGGCAAAGATATGAAAAAGCAGAGAGAGGAGGTTTGGAAGTTGGGAAGTTTGGAGGTATGGAGGAGTGTGCTTGCAGTATTTGGTTTCATCGGAAAAAAGCCGTTATTTTTGTCCCATGAAAATTGATGTTATACCTTACGCTCCGGCCATACGTCCCGATTTGATTAAAAACCGGCATGTTATTGTGATTGATGTGCTGCGGGCCTCTTCGGTGATGGTAATAGCGCTTGCCAATGGTGCCAAAGCGTTTATCCCGGTCAGGACA
Source organism: uncultured Lentimicrobiaceae bacterium (assembly GCA_964598065.1). GTDB lineage: Bacteria > Bacteroidota > Bacteroidia > Bacteroidales > F082 > Sulfidibacterium. The sequence continues at coordinate 11,511 of CAZRAW010000026.1, read as the reverse complement.
GTGGAAGAAGCGCACCAAAAAGCAATCGAACTTCAGGGGGAAGAAGTACTGCTTTGTGGCGAACGCGACACCCAAATTATTGACGGTTTCCATTTGGGAAATTCGCCACAGGGTTACACGCGTAACAAGGTGCAGGGGAAAACACTGATTTTTACTACCTCCAACGGGACACAGGCGTTGAACCGGTTACAGGAAGCTGCGAAAATTTTTATCGGCTCCTTTTTAAACATGAACGCCTTGGTCAGGAAGTTTCAGGCATTAGACAATGTTGTACTTGTCTGCTCCGGAACCAACAATAATTTTTCGATGGACGATGCCATGTGCGCTGCTTTATTCATTGATGAAATTATGAAAAAGAAAGCAGTTGCTCTTTCTGATTTTTCAATAACGCTGCTGAAGGCCTTCCGTAAGGACAATGGTGACCTGCACAAACTTTTGAAAGATTGTTATCACTTGAACCTGCTTAAACGCAACGGATTTGAAAAAGATGTAGAGTTCTGCCTGCAAAAAAACATATCGGACATTGTGCCGGAGATGAAGGATGGGAGGATTGTCAGGGTAAATTGAAGATCGGACACCGGCCAAATTGTTGTCAGGCAATAGTCAGGCAAAATTTCATATTACCCCTGTCCGTTTTCGAACATTAATTGTTTTAATATGAACATGATAAAGAATGTTAAAATTCAACAAACAACACACCATAGTGTAAATTAGATGGTTATATTTGTGGCATGCTTTATGATGAGCTATTGTTTCAAATGAATTACAGGTATGTCATTGTTGGTCATCCAATTGAAAATAATATGAACTCCATGAAAAAAAAGATTATTCTTCTCATTCCTCTTCTGATTTTTATGTTTTTCGGGCTGCGTGTTGCAGCACAGCAGGAATGGTCGTTAGAAAAATGTATTAACTATGCTTATAAAAATAATTTACAGATAAAGCAGAGCAAGCTTAATGAGCTGTCCTCCAAAGAAGATTTCCTGCAAAGCAAGCTAAATTTTTTACCTTCTTTTAACGCAAGCGCTTCGCAGAGTACCGGATGGGGAAGGTCCATTGACATGGCCACCTATAGCTACACCAACAGGCGGTCAAATCAGGCTTACGGGTCGGTAAATGCCAATCTGACCCTTTTTAACGGACTACAGAATGTGAACAATTTGCGGCAAAAGCAGTTTGCGTACCTTGCCAAGAAATATAATTCGGAAAAAATCAGGGACAACATTGCTCTAAATATTGCGGCAGCTTATTTACAAATTCTGTATAATATCGAGCAGGTAAACAATGCCAAAAGACAGGTTGAAATCGGTAAAAAGCAGATTGAGCGCACCAAAAAAGAGACTGAAGCAGGAACCGTTGCCAAAGGCAGCCTGCTGGATATCGAAGCTCAGGGAGCCAACGACGAGGTAACTTTGGTGAATGCCCAAAATAAGCTTATGCTGGCGTATCTCGACCTGATGCAATTGCTCGATTTAAAAGGCAACACGAAGTTTGATATTGAAAAACCCAACCTGGAGATTACGCAAAGGCCCAGCTTGCTTCCCATACAAACTATTTATGATCGGGCCCTGCAAATCAGGCCTGAAATAAAAAGTGCGCAGTATTCGGTAAAAGCCGCCAGCCGGTCGTTGGCTATAGCAAAAGGACGGCGCAGTCCTTCGCTGATACTCAGTTCTTCTTATGGAGAAAACTACTCAGACCGAATCAAAGCGAGCAATAATCCCCTTGATCCGAAATTTAACGAAACAAAACCTTTTTGGGACCAAATGAGGGATAACCGGAGTGTTACGCTGGGCTTCCGACTGAGTATTCCCATTCTTAACGGATTTCAGGTAGCCACTTACATCAAACAGTCGAGGATTTCTTTGGAAAATGCCAATCTGAACTTAGAAATTCAGAAAAACGACCTGCGTAAAAATATCGAACAGGCTTACGCCGATGCACTGGCTGCTTATCAAACCTACATTGCCAGTCATAAATCATTGATATCGCTGAGAGAATCTTTTAAATATGCCCGGGAAAAATTTAATGTGGGGATGCTGAGTTCGACCGATTACGATGTGGCAAAAGTCAAACTCTTCAATGCCGAGTCAAGCATCATCGCAGCAAAATACGATTACATTTTTAAGACAAAAGTTCTTGACTTCTATCTCGGACGCAGTCTTTCTCTTAAAGACATCACAAAAGTAAATTCTACAAAATAACATAACCTGTCTGCTTAAAGAATAATTACATTAGCACAAAAAAAATAAAAATAATGACAAAATCCCGGAAAAAAACACTTTGGTTTATCATCGGTAGCGTTTTACTGATTGTAATTGTGGTGCTGGCCGTAAAAAAGGGCAAATCGGACAATGCCCGAAAAGTTGCTGTTGAAAAAGTTGTCAGAAGAAACATTATTGAAACCGTATCGGCAAACGGCAAAATTCAACCGGCTAAAGATGTTAAAATAAGTCCCTATATTTCAGGGGAAGTCGTAGCCCTTTACGTAAAAGAGGGTAATTTTGTAAAAAAGGGTCAAAAGCTGGCAAAAATCGACCCCAAAATTTACATCTCAGGTTTCCAGCAGGCCGAAGCTGCACTGAAAACCACAGAAGCTAATCAGGCCAATGCAAAAGCGCGTCTGGCACAGTCGCAAGCGCAATATACCAAAAGCAAACTCGACTTTGCCCGAAGTCAGAAACTATGGAAAAATCAGGTAATCTCAGATGCGGACTTTGATGCGGCACGCTCGTCATATCTCGTTGCAAAAGCCGAAGTAAAAGCAGCCGAAGAAAGTTACAAAGCCAGTCAGTTTCAGGTAAAAAGTTCTAGTGCCAAACTAAGCGAAGCGGAAGAAAATCTGAATCGGACAAGCATTTATGCTCCTAACAGCGGCACCGTTTCCAAACTGAGTGTTTTGGTAGGCGAACGGGTTACCGGCGCTTCACAGTTTTCAGCAGGGACGGAAATCATGCGTATTGCCAACTTGGATGTGATGGAAGTTAATGTGGAAGTTAATGAAAATGATATTGTGCAGGTCGCCCTGAACGACACTGCGCTAATTGAAGTGGACGCTTATCTGAACCGCAAATTCAAGGGTCTTGTCACGGAAATAGCCACTTCGGCCAATACTACCGGCGTCAGCGCTGACCAGGTTACCAATTTTGATGTAAAAATCCGTATGCTGAAATCTTCCTATGCCGATCTTATCCGACCAAAAAACCCCATTCCTTCCCCCTTCAGACCGGGAATGTCCGCTACCGTCGAAATACAAACCAAGCGTGCCGATCATGTCCTTGCCGTACCCATTCAGGCCGTTACTACAAGAGCTAATGCTACAGGACATTCGATGTCAGCCCTCGAAAAACGCGAAGAGAAAAAAACACAGAAAACCAGCGAACTACAGAAAAAAATACAAGATTACGTCTTTCTATATCAAAACGGAATAGCCAGGCTCCAAAAAGTTAAAACCGGAATACAGAATAACATGTACATCGAAATCAAAAAAGGCGTAAAAGAGGGACAAGAGGTAATTACAGCACCTTACAGACTGGTTTCCAAAACATTAAAAAATGGAGAAAAGGTGAAAAAAGTAAATAGAAAAGAACTGTTCACATCTAAGAAGAAGTAAAAGAGGACCGGAATTTGGGAAAAATATTAAATATTGAAACTTCCACACGGGTTTGTTCTGTCGCCCTTGCTGTGGACGGAAAAGTGGTTGCCTTGCAGGAATCGAATACTGAAAATTCACATGCACGGCAGATTACGGTTTTTGCCGAACAGCTGATGTTTCAGGCAGGTATCAATTTCCAGGATTTGGATGCTATTGCCGTGAGCAAAGGGCCCGGTTCTTACACCGGATTGCGCATTGGCGTTTCCACAGCCAAGGGCTTCTGTTATTCGTTAGACAAACCGCTTATTTCTATCGGAACATTACAGTCGCTGGCCAACGGCATGATTCAAAAAATCGAATCCGAAGGCAGGGAACCTGAGGATTTTCTGTTTTGTCCCATGGTTGACGCCCGCCGCATGGAAGTCTATTCGGCAGTTTACGACAGCCACCTCCTGGAGGTGAGAAAGGTAAAAGCGGAGATTATCGATGAAAATTCCTTTGCCTGTTTTTTCAAACAAAACAAATCACTAATTTTTATAGGTGATGGAGCCGTCAAGTGCAAGGAAATTTTGAGCAATATTTCGTCAAATACTGTCTTTCCGAATGAATTTCTCGCTTCGGCAGTTTATATGGCGCCACTAACGGAAGAAAAGTTCCGGGCAGGCAAATTTGAAGATACTGCTTACTTCGAGCCTTTTTATCTGAAAGATTTTGTAGCGGGGATTTCCCACGTGAAAGGGCTGAGACGTTAGCAGAGAAATTTTCCGCTCCCTGCGGATCCTCTCCCTAAAGAGGAACCTATTCCCACATAACCTAAGAACAAGAACAACTCTTACATTTTTCACCTCTCAATTTCTCCTGAAATCGTATTTTTGTCTTTCCAATAAACAAAAGAAAAGATGCTCACTATAAAGAAATTTATTTTCAACCCGTTTCAACTGAATGCTTACATAGTTTATGATGAAAAAGGAGATGCCCTCCTTTTTGACCCGGCTGTTTCCTCACCGGAAGAGATGCAACAATTAGAATCTTTTATTTCGGAAAACAATCTGACACCCAAGCTCTTGGTAAATACACACAGCCATATCGACCATATCATCGGCAACCGTAAAGTAGCCGGGCGTTATCAACTGAAACTGGCAGCTCATCCTGCAGGCAGGCCTTTCCTTGATCACGCCGCCGCCAGCGCCGCCAGCTTCGGACTGCCTTTTGATGGTGTTAAAGAAATCGATATACCGTTGGATGAAGGCGACACGCTAACTCTCGGAAACCATGTTTTACAGGTTTTTTATACCCCCGGTCATGCTGACGGGAGTCTTTGTTTTTACGCCGCACCGGAAGGTTTTGTGATCACGGGTGATGTGCTTTTTTACCAAAGTATTGGCCGTACCGACCTCCCCACAGGCGATTACGATCTGCTACAAAAAAGTATCTGGCAAAAGTTGTTTGTCCTTCCTGATGAAACTACGGTCTTTCCCGGACACGGCCCCGATACGCACATTGGCAGCGAAAAAGCAAACAATCCTTTTGTGGCCATTGGCATTGAATAGATGAACCTGCAACCGGAACACAAGATTTATCTGGCCCCTTTTCAGGGTATCACCACCAGGATTTTCCGGGAGGTTTACACCCGTCATTTTGAAGGGACGGACAAACTGTTTACCGCATTTTTCACCGGCATATACAGCACAAAAAGTCTTAATTCAAGAAAAAAAGAGCTGGCAGAAACTTCACACAACGGGGTGCCGGTAGTCCCACAGATTCTGAGCAAAGATGCAAACGAAATGCTGCTGTTCGGAAAACTGTGCCATGAACTGGGATTTGAAGAAATCAACTGGAACCTTGGTTGTCCTTTTCCGCGCGTTGCACGCAAAATGCGCGGCTCCGGCCTGCTGCCATATCCGCAAAAGGTGGAAGAAATTCTGGGAACTATCATGCCCCAATTACCGATAAAACTGTCGGTAAAATGCCGGCTGGGCTATCACTCTTCTGACGAAATTATAGCACTTCTTCCGGTATTCAATAAATTTCCGCTTTCGGAAATTATCGTACATACCCGCCTCGGTGAGCAAATGTACAAAGGCAGTGTTGACACAGACACTTTTGCAAAAATCCTGCAAGTGGGTTGTCACCAAACGGTTTACAACGGAGATATTTTTTCACAGGGAGATTTTAAGGCCATAAAACAGTATTTCCCGCAACTGGACCACTGGATGATTGGTCGCGGACTGCTGGCCGACCCTTTTTTGCCCATGCTGATAAAAGGAGAAAAAATACCTCCGGAGCCGTTTAAAATCATCCGGAAATACGTGGATGATCTGTATTTTGCCTACCGGCAAAATTTCAACGACAGTCTGCGTGCCATCAACGTTATGAAAGAGTTGTGGAGCTGGCTCTCGCTCTCTTTTGACCACCCGCAAAAAGCTTTTGGAAAAATAAAAAAGTGCACCTCTTTTGATGCTTATGAAGATGCTGTGAACGCGGTTTTTGAAGATTATGTTTGGGAAGGTGAAGGCGGAGAAAGGCTAAAGGAAAAAGGATAAAGGAGAAAAGTTAAAAAAAGAGGTTAAACATTTGGTATTATCCCCATTCACCGACAAATTCCTGTGATTCACCGATTTTTCTTTTTGCAGTCGTCCGGAGCGGCCTATATTTGCATCAAATTAAAAACAGAAAGTGATGGAAAACAATCCCCGGATGCAACATAATGCTTACAACGGCAAGCTGGTCATCGGCGGTCTGCTGATTCTCGTGGGCACTATTTTAATGCTTTCCAACTTCGATTTTTTTGATGTTAACATGGGATATTTTCTTTTCTCCTGGAAAAGTATTCTCATTTACATCGGCCTTGTGATGCTGGTTAGCCGTACCAACAAAAGGCCGGCTTACATTTTAATCGGCATTGGCGTCTTTTTCTGGCTACCGGAAATTTTCGGCTATTCGGTACGCTTTAAAGACGTTTTGTGGCCAATGATTTTTATCGGCCTGGGACTTTTACTCATTTACAGACAGCGCTCTCCCCGGCACTTTCGTCATGACGCTAACGGTAATCCGACGGGAAATAACAGCGGTTACCTGAACGATGTCTCCATATTCGGAGGCGGGATAAAAATTATCCAGTCTAAGAACTTCAAAGGCGGCAACATTACTGCCGTTATGGGGGGCTCTGAATTTGATTTACGACACGTGGAGTTCGCCTCTAAAGTAGCCGTTATCGACATATTTACATTGTTTGGAGGAACTAAGTTCATTGTCCCCGAAAACTGGACTATTCAGGCGGATGCTATCACTATTCTCGGTGGTTTTACCGATAAAAGGGCTGTAAGTATGAGCTCATCGGAAGACAACATCCTGGTTATAAAAGGTATAGTCATGCTTGGCGGCGTTGAAATAAAAAGTTTCTAATTTTAAAATCCTCAATACAATGAAATCAAAAATAGCAGCTTATTTTTTATGGTTTTTCCTCGGTTTCTTTTCCGCCCATCGTTTTTATCTTGGGAAAATCGGCAGTGGTATATTGTATCTTCTCACCGGCCAGCTTTTCGGCATTGGCTGGATTATCGACCTCTTTCTGATTGACGGTATGGTGGAACGCTACAACCTGGAAAACCGCGTGAGCAAAATAGAAACCGTTTGGGTATAAAAAATCCTTTGGTATAAAAAATAAAAGCAGAGAAAATGATGCTCAATCCCGTTTCGAAAAACAAAAATTATTTTATCAGCTACCTCGCCATTTGGGGACTTATCATTGCAGTTCACACGCTGGTGCTTAATTTCTTTTACGGGATAAACGGCATGGTGAGCCTGACGGATTCTCTTGTCTTTAATCTTATTTTTTTACTTATCGGATATAGTCTCTGGTATGTCATCCGGTTCAACCTCAGAGAAAAGCCCTCTTTTCTTGACCTGATATTCAACCACTTGATAATAGCTATTGTGGTCATTGCCCTTTGGTTGCTTGCGGGCTATTTTACCATGCAAAGTTTTGACGGAACGGATGCTTTTTACATGACTTTTTTAAAAGATTCACTTGCCTGGCGTGCCGTTATGGGTATATTTTATTACCTGCTTTTTGTGATGTTTTATTATCTGATTCTTTATTACGATGATTTACAGGAAAAACTAAAGATAGAAAGCAAGCTGCAAAACCTTGTTACACGGGCAGAGCTGGAGACTTTAAAATCGCAAATCAACCCTCATTTTTTGTTCAACAGCCTGAATTCCATCAGCTCACTCACCATGACCAGTCCCGAAAAAGCCCAGGAGATGGTTATCAAGCTGTCCGACTTCCTGCGTTATTCTTTAAGCCACGACAAAAATGAAAAAACCAGTCTGCAAAAGGAATTTGAAAACCTGAAACGCTATCTCGAAATAGAGAAAGTGCGTTTCGGCAAACGGCTGAACTTTGTTTACAACATCCCCGAAAGCTGTTATCATCACATGATCCCTAACATGATTCTTCAACCGCTAATCGAAAATTCCATAAAACACGGAGTTTATAATAGTTCTGACGAAGTGCAGGTAGAAATTGGTTGTAAAGAAGAAAAAGATTATCTTGTCATCGAAATCAGTAATGATTATGACCCGGAGGTAAAAAAACCCAAAGGCGAAGGCCTCGGACTGAAAAATATCAGAAAGCGGCTGCAACTGATTTATCTCAGAAGCGATTTGCTGGAGATTGCAGCTGACAAAATGGTTTTCAGAGCCATATTACGTTTACCAAAAGACAGGAGCCATGAACAATAGAATACTTGCAATAATTATCGAAGATGAAGAGCCGGCCCGGAATTTGCTAAAAGCTTATCTGCAATCGCACGACAAAATAGAGCTGGTGGCCGAATGTGAAAACGGTTTCGACGGCATAAAAGCCATTGCCGAATACCGTCCCGACCTGATTTTTCTCGACATCCAAATGCCCAAACTCACCGGTTTCGAAATGCTGGAACTCTTAGACGAGTATCCCGAAATTATCTTCACTACGGCTTATGACGAATTCGCTTTACGTGCTTTTGAGCTGAATGCCGTAGATTATCTCATGAAACCATTCTCCAAAGCACGTTTCGACAATGCATTAGAAAAAGTTTTTACCCGTCTGAAAAACAAATCGCAACAAAACACTACTGTGGAAAAGCTGAAAGAACAGGTGCAGGAGACATCAGGCCCTCAGGAGCGGTTTTTTGTAAAGACAGGCAACCGTATCGATGTCATTCCGGTGGAAGAAATTATCCATGTAGAAGCCCAGGACGATTATGTGGAACTACATACCACCAAAGGCAGATTTTTGAAAAAAGAGACCATGAACCGGCTGGAACTTCAACTTCCTCCGGAGAAATTTATCCGTGTTCATCGTTCGCATATCATCCGTGTTGACCAAATGGAAAAACTGGAAAAATACGGCAAAGAAAGCTATATGGTTATTTTGAAAAACGGCGCCAAAGTGCTGGTCAGCAAGAGCCGTATCAAAAACCTCAAAGAACAGCTCGGCATTTGAAAATTGGGATTTTAGAATTGAATATCAACCCGATTTCATCATTCATCATTCGTTAACCGACATTGGACATTTCTTTTTTAAACAAACACCGGATCTAAGATTTTCTGTTTTAGCCCCGGAACACCGGGACTCAATTATTGAACAAAACCTTACACTGGCGCACATTTCTGAGGCGAGACAGGTACAGAGCCCTCTATTCAAAGCCAAAACACGTGAGACATTTGCGCGCCAGTGAGGGATTCTAAAACTAAGACCCTTTTAAAACCCTTGTAGCGTTCAAAATAGCTAATAAAGCTACACCCATGTCGCCAAACACCGCCTCCCACATATTGGCGACTCCGAGGACGCCGAGGACGATAAAAACCAATTTAATCCCCAAAGCAAAAGTGATATTCTGCCAGACGATTTTTCTGGTCCGTTTTGCCACATCTATCGCATCGGCGACTTTTGAAGGAGAGTCCGTCATTAAAACAACATCGGCGGTTTCGATGGCCGCATCGGAACCGAGCGCACCCATGGCAATTCCCACATCGGCACGAGCCAGCACGGGAGCATCGTTTATGCCATCACCCACAAAAGCAACTTTTCCGTTTTTGCCCAGCAACCTTTCCACATGTTCCACTTTGTTTTCAGGAAGCAGTTCGGCATAATACTCTTTGATGCCGAGTTCCCCGGCATAAGTCCCGGCTGCATATTTGTTGTCGCCGGTGAGCATAACCGTATTTATTCCCATTTTGATTAACCGCTTAACCGCACCAACGGCATCAGTTTTCAGATTGTCGGATATAACAATATAGCCTGCATATTTTTTATCGATAACCACATGAACAACAGTTCCTGCCACATTGCATTTTTCATGTTCAACGTTCTGATTATGAAGAAGCTTGTCATTTCCGACAAGTATTTCTTTATTGTCGATGTAGGCTTTAAGCCCGTATCCTGAGATCTCCTGTACTTTCCCGATTCTCGAACTATCAAATTCCCGGTCATAAGATTCGAATATGGATTTTGCTATGGGATGGTTTGAATTATATTCGGCATAGGCAGCGTATTCAAGAATTGTTTTTTCATCGAACCCGTTTGCAGGGAATATACCGGAAACTTTGAATTCGCCTTTTGTTAAGGTGCCGGTTTTATCAAACACCACGGTTTTTACCTGCGTCAGGACATCGAGGAAGTTGGAGCCTTTCACTAAAATACCCCTGCGGGATGCTCCTCCGACACCACCGAAGTACCCAAGCGGAATACTAATCACAAGAGCACAGGGACATGAGATTACCAAAACAACCAACGCCCTGAAAATCCATTCGTTAAAAGTGGCCCCGGGTATTAATAGCGGCGGCAAAACTGCCAGCAGAAGGGCACCAAACACCACGACTGGGGTATAGTATTTAGCAAAAGTGGTAATGAACTTTTCGGTTTTTGCTTTCTTGGATGTTGCATTTTCAACCATCTCAAGAATTTTAGAGATGGAAGATTCCCCGAAAAGCTTTGTCACTTTAATCGTGATCAGGCCGGATTGGTTGATCATGCCAGCCAGTATTTCATCGTTTGTTTTTATTTTCCGGGGGACACTCTCCCCGGTAAGCGCTGAGGTATCAACAAAGGAACTTCCTTCGGTAACGAGGCCGTCCAAAGGAACTTTTTCGCCCGGTTTTACAATGATCACATCGCCAATGGCCACCTCTTCAGGCGAAACCTTTTTAATATTTCCGTCTAATTTAAGATTCGCATATTCCGGTTTTATTTCGAGAAGCGCTTTTATGGATTTCCGGGAACGGTGTACTGCAATATCCTGAAACAATTCACCTACAACATAAAACAACATTACCGCAACAGCTTCGGGCATTTTATCTATTGCGAAAGCTCCCAGCGTGGCGACGGTCATCAAAAAATGCTCGTTAAAAACCCGGCCCCTGACAATGTTTTTTATCGCCAGTGCCAGGACATTCCAGCCCACAATCAGGTAAGCCGGTACGAACACCAGATATTCCGCAAAATGAAAAGGTGTGTTGTGTAACTTTTCTTCGAATATTATCCCGGCAAGTAAAAGAAGCGTCGCTGAAACGGCTTTAATTATTGTCCATTTGTTTTCAGCAAGCTCACTTGTCGAGACAAAACTTTTTTCCTTGCCTGCCTCCTCAATTTCCACTTCCGGTTCTATTTCAGCAATTTTACTTTTTACCTTTTCAAAATCATCCGAATCTATGGTCATAGAAGCCGTGGCGAAATTGACCGTCACAAACTTTACTTCATTTAGTTTTGTCAAACTATCCTCAATTTTTGTTGCACAAGAGGCACAATCGAGATTTTTTAGTTTATATTTTTTCACAACTTAAAATGTTTTTATTCTTACTTCCGGAGACTTGCAAACGGTAAAACCGCAGAGCAGCAGGACAAAACTATGGCAAATGTGATGAGAATT
>CAZRAW010000025.1:0-24299 GCA_964598065.1 uncultured Lentimicrobiaceae bacterium | reverse complement strand
TTAACCGGTCTTTTCACAACATATACGAGCCTTCTGTTCTTTGCCTTTAAAAACGCTGAGCATTGGCACAATTACCGGTAGTAAATGATACCTTTGCAAATCATTCTATGCATAAGATATGATGCACGAAATAAAATACAAACCCATTGGCATTGTCCATTCTCCGCACAAGGAGCCTAAAGGTACGCCTATCCAATCTTCGGCGGCAACAGGTGTGAAAGCAACCGTTGAAATATTTCCGGAATTTACAGGAGGACTATCGGATTTAGAAGGTTTTTCACACATCATTATTCTGTATCATTGTCATCTGGCGGGAAAAGCATCCCTTAAAGTACGACCTTATATGGATAAAAACATGCACGGGGTTTTCTCCACAAGGGCGCCGAGCCGCCCTAACTCTATTGGACTTTCAGTGGTTCGGCTTATTTCGGTAGAGGGAAACTTACTGTACATTCAGGACGTGGACATTCTCGACGAGACACCTGTGCTGGATATCAAACCTTTTGTCCCCGAATTCGACGTGCGAGAAGTTAAAAAAACAGGGTGGTTGGAAAAAAACGTCAACAAACTTCCCGAATCAAAGGATGATGGGCGGTTTCAGGAGTAAAATTCCATAAATTTTCATAGAAGCTTTAAAATCTGTTCCTCGTCCGCATTTGCAACGCGGACGTTTCTATTATTGCATTTGTAATGCAGCGGTCAAATTTTTAAAATAATGACATTGGAAATGTCTTTCAAATGCATCTCTGCATTGCAAAGGGGGATGTGGTGATAGCTATGTTGCATATATGCCGGAAAACAATAAATTTGCTTTTTTATTTAAAGGATGGCAATCAACAAGGAAGAAATTACCGGAATCATTTTGGCCGGAGGCCGTAGCAGTCGCCTTGGAAAGGATAAAGGACTGTGTGCTTTTAAGGGAAAGAGTCTGGTATCCTATGCCATTGAAATCCTGAAGCCTCTTTGCGAAAATATGATAATCTCGGCTAATTATTTTCCGGAGAAATACGCTGCTTTTGGTCTGCCTGTCGTTCCCGATGAAATACAGGGAATTGGTCCCATGGGCGGAATCCATGCCTGTCTGAAGCAATCGAAAACACAGCATAATCTTGTGCTTTCGTGTGATACGCCTTTTGTGAACACAGATGTTTTTCGACTTCTGTTAAACGAAGTGGAAAATTTTCAGGTAGTTTGTCCGGCACACGAAACATTTCTTCTGGAACCTTTAAGCGCTTACTACAACACCAACGTGCTGGGCGATTTGGAGGAAGCCATTCGTAAAAAAGAATACAAAATGATGCGGTTTTTTAAGAGAATCCGGTTTAAGTCAGTGAACATTCATGAGCAGCTGCCCTTTTTCAGTGACAATCTGTTTTTAAATCTAAACACACCCGATGATTTGGAAAAAGCGGAGGGATTAATGCAATGAGCCGGACGGCACAACAGCAGGATGACCTCTGGCTCAGGGCCGCAGTGATTGGCGGTTTGTGGGCTTCCATCGAAATTATTGTGGGAAGCTTTTTGCACAATTCACGGATTCCTTTTGCCGGTTCTATTCTCGCGTTTAATGGAACAATTTTGCTGATTGGTTTTTATCAAATCTGGCCTTATAAAGGACTGATTATCCGTGCCGGGCTGATTACGGCCATAATGAAATCCGTTTCGCCGAGTGCAATTATCCTTGGCCCCATGACGGGCATTATGCTGGAGGCTATCCTTATCGAAGGTGTCATTTATCTCCTCGGATCAAATCCCCTTGCCTACATGACAGCCGGTATTTTCAGCCTTTCCAGCGCACTGTTTCACAAAATCATCAGCCTTATTATTTATTACGGCTTTAACCTTGTCAAGATTTATGTAAACGTCATTAATTTCGGATTGAAGCAATTGCATCTTGGCCAGGCAACGGATTTACAAATTTTATGGTTCCTGCTCTCTTTTTATGTCGTTTTCGGCGCCCTGGCGGGATGGCTGGGATATGTCATTGGCCGGAAAGCCCTGAAACTGAAATCGGAGCCGGACACTATTGACCGGAATAAGGAAAAGAGCGCCCCAAAAGAGTTTTTTATTCTCGACAAAAACCAAAATACTTCGCTGTCTTTGCTGGCATTTCATGTGATAGCACTTCCCGTGGGACTACTTCTGGTGAACACTAACCACCAGCTTTGGGGTCTTGGTTTTATGGCAGTTTATACATTTCTGTTCGGATTTGTTTACCGGCGTACGTTACGGCGCTTGCGGAAACCGGTTTTCTGGTCACAGTTAGTAATCATTGTGTTACTGTCGGCCATGTTTTGGAATTTCGGGAAACCCAATCACCAATGGTTTAGCATGGTAGGCTTTCTGATTGGTTTCGAAATGCTTTTGCGGGCGCTGTTTATTGTGGTGGGTTTTTCGGCCCTCAGCGTTGAATTGCTTAACGAACATGTACGCAGTTTTCTTTACCGCATTGGCTTTGGTCGTTTTTACAAAGGTATCGGACTGGCTTTCGGCTCTTTACCTGTTATGATCGGACTGCTGCCCTCTTCAAAAGAGATTCTCCATTCTCCGGTAAAATCTTTGTTGAAACCATTGGTCATGGCGAATCAATGGCTGGAGATTTTCAGAGAGGAAAGTTGAGAGTCAGTATTATTTATTTCGTTCCGATAAACCTGAAATAATCCTTCAAAACCTGTGCATTTTCTGCTGTTGTTGTGAAAATCTCAAGCAGTGCCGGGCGATCGTTTTCACGATAAAAATCAGGCAGTTGACTTGTTAGTTCAGCTTCATTTCCCGCCTTGAAATAGCGCAGACCGAAAGCTTTGGCCAACATCTCGGCTTTCCAGTGATGGGCTGTGGCAAAAAACGGTTCTCTTTGGGCAGAGGTGTCCGGACCGGGAATAAAACGGAAAATGTCGCCACCACCGTTGTTAATGACAATAATTTTCAGGTTAGCAGTCAGGTTGTGATTTATAAGGGCGTTGGAGTCGTAGAAAAAGCCCATATCACCGGTGATGACAGTATTGATTTTTGCTTTCGTAGCAAAGGCTGCTCCGGCTGCCGTGGAAACCTGTCCGTCGATGCCACTCACCCCGCGGTTGGAGAAATAATGGAATCTATGAATACTCCCGAAAAGCTGGGCATAGCGCACAGGTGTACTGTTTCCCAGATGCAAAATACTGTTTCCGGGTATTTCGCGAAACAATAGTTCATACACTTTCAGGTCGCACCAGCCGGTTTTCGTTAGAAAAGCTATGCTTTTTTGTAAAACCTGTTTTTTGTGTCTTTGCCAGAAACTCCTGTATTCACCCGATGTTTCGGTCAGATTTTCTTTTTCCTGTGTTAGAAAATCAGCCACATCCGCCCGAATAACGCCGGTCAGACAAAAATAGGTATTTCTTTTTTCTCCGGAAGGGGAAATGTGCCAGTGATGTTTGGCAGGATGCGCCCGCAACAGCTTTTTGATTTTTTTCGACACAATGGAAGTGCCGAAAGTAATCAGTAACTCCGGTTGAAAAGCAGCTATTTCTTCCTCCGGAATCTTCGTGATAAGGTTGTCGATTTCATCCATGAAACCAGGCGCATGGAGGTTGGAGGTGGTCTCGGTCATCACGGCAACTTGTGGTAATCCGGACAAATGGCTTAAAATGGTATTCAGCTTTTCAGAAAACTTTCCCTGGCCTGCAATGATGAGTGTTTTCCGGCTTTCGTGCCAATGCCTCAGAAAAGTTCTCCGGATATTTTCCTCCACTAACGAAAAGCCGGCGAAGGTATTCACGATTTTCCCCGCAGCCACATCTTCCACCTGTCCGTACAACGGCTCATCAAAAGGAATGTTGATGTGTACCGGCCCTGGTTCCGGAAAACGGGTTTGGTCGATGGCTTCGTTGATCAGCCGGTTGGCTTTTTTCCACTCCTCTTCCGTATTGATTTCCAACGGGAGCGAATAAGATTTTTTGATATAATTGGAAAAAACGTTTTCCTGGCGGATGGTTTGCCCGTCGCCTACATCAATGAGTTCCGATGGTCGGTCGGCCGTCAAAATTAACAATGGTATTTTTTGATAATAGGCCTCCGCAATAGCAGGAGCATAGTTAAGAACAGCGCTGCCGGAGGTGCAGGCAATGGCTGCCGCACGTTGTTTTTGCTGTGCCATGCCGAGGGCAAAGAAGGCGGCACTTCGTTCGTCCACAATGCTTAGAGCTTCAATATCCGGATGTTGGGTGAAGGCAATAATCAAAGGAGCATTGCGCGAGCCGGGTGAAAGCACAATTTCCCGAAGTCCCTTTTTTACAAAAAGATCGGCGAGCAGACCGGCCGTTTTTTTATCTGATGTCATGGGGCAAAGTTCCGTAATTTTTCTACAACCGACAAGAGTGTGGCGGCTTTGTCTTCGGTTTCCTGCCACTCTTTTTCCGGAACGGAACCGGCAGTAAGTCCGCCGCCCACGTAAAGCGCCAGTTTTTCGTTGAAAAATTCGGCACAACGCAGGTTTACAAAGAGATGCGAATGATTTTCCATTTGCCAGGGACCAAGAAAGCCGGTATAAAACCGGCGTGTATGTTGTTCGGTTTCGGCAATCATCTGCGAGGCTTTTTCTTTGGGCAAACCACAAACAGCCGGCGTTGGATGCAACAGACTAACGAGATAACCTGTTTTATTCTGTAAAATGGCCGCGGGTATCCTGAACCGGGTACAAATGTGCGCCAGGCTGCCGGCAAAAACGGTTTCTTCCGGATATTTTATTGTATTTTTCAGGTGCAAGCTGTTTATTTGTTCTTCCACAAACCGGGTTACAAATGCCTGTTCGCGCTTTTCTTTTTCGCCCCAGTGAACCATCTCACCCTTTTCCGGTCGTTTTTGAGTACCGGCCAAAGCCATGGTCTCGTAAAATTCTCCGTTGCGACTCAGCAGTGTTTCCGGTGTGGCACCGGCCCACAAACCTTTGCCGGGCAGGTAAAACAGGTAAACAAAAGCCTGCGGATAACTTTGCTGAAACATTTCATAAAAAACATCGAAATCAAAAGTCTGCGGCAACGGTTTTTCCAACACACGTGACAGGACTACTTTTTGTACTTCGCCATCTTTTATTCGCCAAACAAGTCGCTTAACCTGTTGCAGATAGGTGTCTTTATCAACAACCACATTTCCGGTTTTTGCATACCTGAAATTTTTGTCGGGCAATGAGGATAAAACGGCGGAGAGTTTTTCCGTTTCAGCCTTGTTACAGGCAATAAAATCGGGTTCTATCAAACAGGCTTTTCGGGTTTTATAAATATCAAACGGAGCCACCACAAATCCTTTTTGTTCCTCTAGCTGCCCCAATGAAAATTCTCTTGCCGGGCATGTCTGCAAAACATAAACCGGAGCCTGTTCTTCGGGAAGCCGGTAAACGGCAAAAGGCAGGTCTTTGGAAAGCAACTCTCGGATAAACATCAGATATTGAATTTTATTGGTCTCTTTTTTTGACCACAAAAATTGCTATACGGCAGGTGGAAATCAGGCGGCTATTTTCGTCTTTTATGTCCACATTCCAAATGTGTGAGGTGCGGCCGCGATGCATGATTTCTGCTTCGCCAATAACCCAGCCGCTGCGGGCGCTACGCACATGGTCGGCAGAAACATGCTGTCCTTTCACGTCAAATTTTTCACGATCCACCATCAGCGCCGAGCCGATGCTGGCCAGTGTTTCGGCCAGTGCCAGTGTGGCCCCGCCGTGCAAAATCCGCATGGGCTGAAATGTCCTTTCGTCCACCGGCATACGCGCTTTCATGTATCCGGTGCGTGCTTCGAGATATTCAATGCCAAGCTGCTCCATGAGTGTTCCTTTGCTCATTTCGGCCAGCGCTGTCAAATCAAAAGTTTCCTGTTCCATGGTTTCAATTTAATAACAAAGATACGGTTTTTCGGCGTGTTTCCTGGTGCGGGGAAGAAATCCCAAAAACAAATTGCAAAATTCAAATCTCAAAAAACAAATAAATCTCAATATCGAATTTCCAATTTTCCAAACAATAAGAGGTTGTGTATTCCCGATTTTGGTTTTGGTGCTTATTTGCTTTTTGTGATTTGGTGCCTGAAATTTTGCCTGGTTACTGTACTAATTGTTTGGTATCAACCTGAATGGGCCTGTTTTTCTGAAAGTTGCACAACGTCGGTTTCTTTAATTCAGCAAAAGAGAGGTATTTACTAAGCAGACGAAGCAATTTCATTATGTTTATGAATGGTGAAATAAAAAAAGCTGATTATCTGATGTTAGTAGATCTACAGATTATCATCCCCGTTTTATTCCTTTCATTTTTATACTAACTTTGTAACATGGCAAAAACAAAAACAACTTTCTTCTGTCAAAACTGTGGTTACCAGGCCTCCAAATGGTTAGGAAAATGCCCGGCCTGCGGCGAGTGGAACACTTTTGTGGAGGAGGTCGTCAGTAAGACAGACGATAAAAAACGCGGCATAAAAAAAGGCAAAAAGAAACCAAAACCGGTTTCCATCGGACAAATCACTTCCGAGAAAGAAGAACGCATCGACACCCGCAATGCCGAACTGAACCGTGTGCTCGGCGGAGGACTGGTTAGTGGTTCGGTGGTGCTCATTGGCGGAGAACCGGGTATTGGAAAATCGACGCTGCTTTTGCAAACCGCACTGAACATGAAAGGGTTGCGAATTTTATATGTTTCGGGCGAAGAGAGCCAGCAACAAATAAAAATGCGTGCAGACCGCATAGGCATTGAAAATCCATCCTGCTTTATCCTCAACGAGACTTTTACCACCGACATTTTTAAACAGATAGAAGTCGTGGAACCCGATGTGCTGATTATTGATTCCATCCAAACGCTTTACACTGACACGCTGGAATCTTCTCCGGGCAGCATTTCGCAAATCCGCGAAACCGCCGGTGAGCTGATGCGATTTGCCAAGACTACGTATGTGCCCGTTTTGCTCATCGGCCATATCACAAAAGACGGCAACCTTGCCGGCCCCAAAGTACTGGAACACATGGTGGATACCGTTTTGCAATTTGAAGGCGACCGCCATTACGGATTCCGAATTTTACGATCCATGAAAAACCGCTTTGGCTCCACTTCGGAATTGGGCATTTTTGAGATGCATACCGGTGGCTTACGTGAGATAAGCAATCCCAGCGAAGTATTGCTGTCGCAACGCGATGAAGCTACCAGCGGCGTAGCTATTGCCGCCATGATTGAAGGGCAGCGTCCCATGCTGGTGGAAACACAGGCGTTGGTAACCAGCGCCGCTTACGGTACGCCGCAGCGTTCTTCCACCGGTTTCGACCTGCGTCGCCTAAACATGCTTCTGGCCGTTCTTGAAAAAAGAAGCGGTTTCAAGTTTGGAAGCAAAGATGTCTTTTTGAACATCGCCGGCGGCATACGCGTGGACGATCCGGCCATCGACCTCGCTGTTGTGGCGGCCATCCTTTCGTCATCCGAAGATATTGCCATCGAAAACAATGTCTGCTTTGCCGCCGAAGTAGGCCTTTCGGGAGAAATCAGAGCTGTAGCCCACATCGAAAACCGCATCCTCGAAGCTGATAAACTGGGCTTTAAAAAAATTATTATCTCCAAATTCAACCTCAAAGGCCTTGACACAAAACGTTATAAAATTGATGTGGTTGGTCCGAACAAAACCGAAGACCTGCTGCGGGAATTGTTCGGATAAATAACTACCAATATAAAATCGGCCACTGTCATTTAGGCTATTTCTAATATTTGTATGTGTTTTGGCAGAATATTATATGTCCTTGTTAAGATTGATAAAGTTTGAAAGGATTGAATAAGGTTGTCAATCAATCCTTTCAATCTCTTTTTCAATCCTTCTTCTAACTCCTCCATGTTGAGCATTAACAAGATTAATCATTGGATGATTTTCGATTAGCTTTTTTATAAACCAGTCCTATAATAATCAAAATGATGGTTACCCCTATAAATATCCAAACAGCAAGAGCAAAGAATTGTCTGGCTGGCGGGAAAGACATAATTTTTGCACGGTTAACATCATTTAAATGTAGGA
Organism: uncultured Lentimicrobiaceae bacterium; assembly: GCA_964598065.1. GTDB lineage: Bacteria > Bacteroidota > Bacteroidia > Bacteroidales > F082 > Sulfidibacterium. Next base: position 16,289 of record CAZRAW010000025.1, on the reverse strand, counting down.
TGTAGGCTTCTATACTCGCTATTTCCGGCTGAGATAAAGCATGTGAGTCACCATAGTCAACCATTTTTAAAGCAGGGCGAGGTCCGGCAGGGACCGATCCATGTTGGATAAACCGGTCAATATTATTGGCAAATTTTTGAGGATTATTACTGAATAACACCTTATCTATGGGGTTTAATCGGGGAACTTTGCCTAAGAAAGACCCTGGATTACCGATACCTCCCGTTCCATTTATCCCGTGACAGGATTCACAATTATTTCTATATAATATACCACCGAGATCAACATTTCCAATAATTGAAGCTGCTTCTCCGGGATGTCCCAGTTTTTCTAACGTTTTTGCAGTACTGGCCTGCCGGGAATATTTATTTTTGTGTTGAGGTTGAGTTTTTACCAGCCCCTTTTTGTTCTGTAAAAGATGTCCGGGAAGGGAATTGGTTTTATTAGAAGGAGAAGGGGGAAGTAATTTCGGATGCGGACTTAATAAATAAGCTGTCAATTCACTTAGTTGAGTACTGGAAAAATTGGTATAGCTGGGCATTATTGAATTCTTATTATGACTTTTTGAGTCAACAATTTGTGCAGTTAGCCACTTTCTGGAACGTCCTTTATTATACTCGTTGGTTAAGTTCGGGCCTATTTTCCCACCAACACCGCTAATAGTATGGCAAGCAGTACAACTATTGGTTTCAAATATTTTTTGCCCCAGGATTGCTTCGGGGGATAATTTTATAACTTTGTTTTTCTTTTTCTTTTTGATAATAGCCGAAGCCTGTTTGGAGGTTCCTTTGTTTTTAGTTCCCGGTGGTTTACTGTAGTATCCTAATAAGGTAAAAACGAAAATAAAAGTCACCAGGAGAAAGCCGCCAATCATCATTCTCAATCGTTTGACCGGGTTGTGTGTTTTCTTCCGATCAATAAAAGGTACCAGAATAAAGATTAATAAGAGAAGGGAAGGGATACCTACAGTACCAATTACTTCTGCTGACCCGGCAAAACTTTTTATTAATTGGTACAAAAACAAAAAGTTCCATTCCGGCTTCGGTAGAAAAGCTGCATCACCAGGGTCAGCGGGACCTGTAAAAGGAGCGGGAAAGTAAGCCGAAAGCCCTATTAATAATAAAAATATTAATCCGCTTACCATCAGGTCCTTGGCCACTTGGTCAGGCCAAAAATTTCCTATTTTCGTTCGCTTTGATTCATTCCAGGGACCAACACTGCCAAACTTTCTAAAGGCCATAAGATGGAACGCAACAAGTAAAAAGGTAATCCCGGGAAGAATGGCAACATGGAATACGAAAAATCTGGAAAGGGTTAATTGGCTCATCGCAAATCCGCCTCTTAAGAAATTAATTATAAAATGGCCAATAAGAGGTACTGTGCCCGCCATACTGGTACCCACTTCAGCTGCCCAATATCCTCTCTCATCCCAAGGTAATGCTGCGCCGGTAAAAATTAAACCGACTGTTAATAATAATAACAAAATCCCAAAAATCCAAGTGAGTTCACGGGGTTTTTTATAAGCTCCCCATACAAAAACACGAATCATATGTAATGCTATCAATATGGTCATAAGGTTGGCTCCCCAATAATGAATGCCTTGTATCAGCCAGCCATAAGGGACAAATATGCGGAAATAACTTAAACTATCATAAGCATGATCAATGGTAGGCACATAATAAAATAGTTGCCATACCCCTGTAATTACCTGTAATGCGAATATAAATAATGTAGCGCTTCCAAGTGTGAAGAAAAAGCTGGATCCTCCGGGAATCTTTTCGTCAAAAGCAGAATTAAACATACCTTCGAGAGAAAATCTGTTGTTTACCCAATCGTAAAGTTTTGATTTCATTTTGTTAATTTCAAATATTTATTTAATATCCAATTATTATCTTTTGAGGTATTCCCACTTCAAATCGTTCGTATAATACATATAACATATCATCGCTTTTGACTTCGGTGGGCAAAGTATCCAACCCCCTTGGTGCCGGGCCGGATACAACCTTTCCTTCAATCGTAAAAATACTGTTATGACAGGGGCAAATAAATAATTCCCTTTCCTGATTCCAATCGTAACGACAGCCAAGGTGAGGGCAGATGGGGGAAAAAGTAGTTAACTCACTGCTCGATTTTTTTACCACCCACACATCTTCCTGTTTAATGGTTTTAAGATATGCATCCCGATCTGTTTTTGTAAAATTAAATTTAGACGGTTTTTTAACCGGGGAGAATGAATTAGGAATATTTCTGATCGGCACTAATTTCGAATACACCTTATCGGCAAAAACTTTTCCTTTACTAACTATAGAATCAATTAAAGGATATCCTAACAAAAATGTAATGGCTGTTCCGATACCAATAGTGGCTGCTTTAAAAAAATTACGTCTCGAAAGTTTCTTATCATTATTATCGTTGTTTTCCATAATAAAATTTAATTATTTATTGAAAATTATTAGTCCGATTTTTATTTTTTTATCAAAATATAATTTAAAGATATTTTGCCTTTACGGGCCTATATGTGACAAAAGTCACATAAGGTTTCTCGTAGTTCAAAGCGTATCGTTTTAAATAAGTGGTCTAAAGTTAAATAAAGACTTGTTTATAATTTTTCTAAATTAATCTGTATTATTTCAACAATAAACTCTAAGTAATTGTAAATAAAGCCAAAAGGATTAAAAAAGATGTTTTTATCAAATTTTATAACTAAGTTTTAAAGGAATCTATAAAGGATTTCCTGTAAAAGTATAAATATTTTTATGTGATTTTATCTATAATTAATGACACTTTTTCTGCTTATTTAAAAATATTCTTACATTTTGTGCAAAATTAATAAATCTTTTAACAATGTATAAATTATATCCGTATCAGTTGAAAAAAATCCTTTATTTGAAGCCCCCGCACCTGAAAACAGCGGTTAAGTTGTAAATTTTCGCCTGAATAGTATCGGGAAAAGAAATCTATATACCTATACTTATTGATAAAAGAATAATTCCTGTTTTGAGAAAAAACTTTTGTAATCTCTTGTTCTTATACGCTTTACATAAACATTAAAAAGAAATTTAAAAAAATAAACGGGAAAATTTATTGAATACTAAGATAGATTTGTGAACGATATTTTCACCTTTGCATCTTATACCTGCAATCATAACAAGTTAAATTTCAAGATTGTCCGGGTTCCCGCCTCAAGGTGAGATATGAAAATTCCCGCAAACACATCCCGGAAACCACCATCCTGTATTCTGTCTCACAAAAATGATACTTTGGCCGGCTGTTTTTCTCCTAACCATCCGACACAAGCCATACCGCCCTTGCTCCTATCCCCGTATGAAATTAAATTCCATTACCTTTTAAGTTAAAAATAAAATTATCTTTAACGGAAAGAAAAAATAATCCCGAACAAAACAGAAATTATCCTAATTTTGTGAAATTATTCACATGGACAAATACAAGCAAAATGATTAAAAAACTGGATGATTTATTTACCGTGCTAAAAGCACGGAAAAGTAAAAGACTCGTGGTAGCTTTTGCCAATGACGTACACAGCATAAGTGCGGTAAGTAAAGCGGTTGATATGGGTATTGTTGAGGCTACTTTAGTAGGAAACCCGGAGCTGATAAAAACAGTCTGTTCCGAAAAAAATATTAATATTCGAAAATTTGAGATTGTTCATGTAGAAGAAGAAATGGCTGCAGCCCGCAAAGCGGTGTCTTTGATAAACGGAGGCAAAGGCGAGATACTGATGAAAGGTCTGGTAAGTACCGACAAATATATGCGGGCTATTCTGAATAAGGAAAACGGACTGATGATGCCCGGTTCTATTCTGAGTCATGTAACGGTAATGGAAACCCCCAACTATCACAAATTACTGATTATAGGAGATGTAGCCATTATTCCACTGCCCGAATTAAAGGAAAAAATTGCCATTACCAACTATCTTATTCAAGTGGCACATGCCTTGGGAAATCCATTGCCCAAAGTGGCCGTGCTGGCGGCTACCGAACAGGTTATGCCCAAAATGCCTGCCTGTGTGGATGCTGCTTTAATTTCAAAAATGGCTGACCGCGGTCAGATAAAAGGTGCACTGGTGGAAGGCCCGCTGGCTTTGGATGTGGCCATTGACAAAGAAAGTGCTGACATTAAGAAACTGAAAGGCGAAGTGATGGGAGATGCCGACTGTCTGGTTTTCCCTAACATCGAATCGGGTAATGTGTTTTACAAAGCCAACACCAAACTGGCCAACGGCGAACAGGGAGCTATCGTTGTCGGAGCTAAAGTACCGGCAGTACTTTCTTCACGTGGCGACAGCATAAAAACAAAATTATACTCCATTGCCTTGGCTGCTATTTCAGCGAAATAATTGTACTTTTGCCGCCCGAAATAAAGAGCGTTAACCCTCCAGCTATGAATGAAGAAATCAGGATATTAGCCATTAACCCGGGATCGACCTCCACAAAAATTGCGGTATATATCGGGACCAGTCCTGTTTTCATCCAAACCATTCGCCATACTGCCGAAAAGCTGGCTCCTTTCAAAATTATCACCGAACAATTTGAATTCCGTAAGCAGTTGATTATCGACGAACTGAAATCCGCAGATATCCGTCTGGATTTAATCAGGGTGGTTATGGGTCGTGGCGGATTGCTTAAGCCGGTGGAATCGGGTGTTTTTGAGGTAAATCAAAAAATGCTGGATGACCTGCGTTCATGCAAATACGGCGAACATGCCAGTAACCTTGGTGGGCTGATTGCTTTTGATATTGCCCGTTCGCTCCCCAATGCAAAATCGTACATCACAAATCCTGTAGTGGTAGACGAGCTAAATGATCTGGCACGTTTTTCAGGGCATCCGTTGTTGCCAAGACGTTCCATTTTTCATGCCTTAAATCAAAAAGCTGTTGCACGCCAGCATGCTAAATCGATTATGCGTAAATATGATGACTTGAACTTAATAGTCGTTCATTTGGGTGGAGGCATTACTGTTGGTGCGCATAAAAAAGGCCGGGTAGTAGATGTAAACCAGGGGCTGGATGGCGATGGCCCCTTTTCGCCGGAACGTACAGGCAGTTTACCGGTAGGCGATTTGGCAAGGCTTTGTTTTAGCGGAAAATACACGCTGCCACAGGTTGAAAAAATGATTAAGGGCGAAGGTGGTCTTGTAGCTTATTTGGGAACCAATAGTGCGTACGAGGTAGAACAACGGGCATCCAAAGGAGATGAGAAAGCAAAAATGACCTATGATGCCATGGCCTACCAGGTAGCCAAGGAAGTGGGAGCAATGGGGGCTGTTCTGAAATATGAGATTGATGGTATTTTAATTACCGGAGGTATCGCCCACGACAAATATTTTGTCAATCAGATTATCTCCTATATTCACCGGATAGCTCCGGTTCATGTTTATCCCGGAGAAGATGAGATGAAAGCCCTGGCCATGAATGGCCTGCGCGTAATAACAGGGGCCGTTCAACCAAAAATATATCAATGAATCACACTTTCTAAGGCAGTTGTTTTGGTTTGCCATCAACATCCATACCCATACCAAACTTTTTACTTTTGCCATTAGCCTTGTAAATTCTATCTTTGCAAAAATTTTTAAACAAAAAATCAATGCAGCAGTTGAGCGAACAGGAACTTGTCAGGCGCAATGCTTTGGACGAATTGAAGAAGTTAGGTATCAATCCCTACCCGCAGGCAGCGTATATGGTAAGTACTTATGCAAAAAATGTTTTGGAGCAGTTCCCCAAAGACAACAGCCTTTTCCGGGAGGTAAGTATGGCAGGCCGAATTATGAGCCGGCGGATTATGGGAGCCGCCTCTTTCACCGAGCTTATGGACTCGACGGGGCGTATTCAGCTCTATTTTAAACGCGATGACATTTGTCCGGGCGAAGATAAAACCATGTACAACACGGTGTTCAAACGGCTGCTGGATATTGGTGATTTTATAGGGGTGAAAGGTTTTATCTTCACCACAAAAGTGGGTGAAATCACGGTGCATGTTACCGAATTTACGGTGCTGGCTAAGTCGCTGCGCCCACTACCCATTGTAAAAGAAAAAGATGGTAAGATTTTCGATGCTTTTACCGATCCCGACCAGCGTTATCGTCAGCGCTATGTGGATTTGGTGGTCAACGAGTCTGTGCGCGACATTTTTATAAAGCGGGCACAGGTGCTTCGTTCCATGCGCGAATTTCTGAACGGCAAAGGTTATCTAGAAGTGGAAACACCGATTCTTCAGCCTATTCCGGGTGGTGCAGCAGCACGTCCGTTTATTACGCATCACAATGCGCTGGACATTCCGTTGTATTTGCGCATTGCCAACGAACTTTATCTGAAACGACTGATTGTAGGCGGATATGAAGGGGTTTTTGAATTTGCCAAAGACTTCCGTAACGAGGGGATGGACCGTTTCCATAATCCGGAGTTTACGCAAATGGAAGTGTATGTGGCTTACAAAGATTATCTGTGGATGATGGAAACCACGGAAACTATGGTAGAAAAAATTGTCCGCGACCTGCACGGGACTACCAGCTTTCGGGTTGGCAAAAACATCATCGACTTCAAAGCGCCTTTTAAACGCATTAGCATCCTCGATGCCATTAAAGAAAACACGGATATCGATGTGAGCGGCATGAATGAAACGGAGTTGCGCGAGGTATGCAAAAAATTAGACATCGAAACTGATCCCTCCATGGGAAAAGGCAAGCTAATCGATGAAATTTTCGGTGAGAAATGTGAACCTAATTATATTCAGCCTGTTTTTATTACCGATTATCCGGTGGAGATGTCGCCTTTGTGCAAAAGACATCGCGACAATCCGGAGCTGACGGAACGTTTTGAACTGATGGTGAACGGCAAAGAACTTGCCAACGCCTATACCGAGCTGAACGACCCCATCGACCAGCGGTTGCGTTTTGAGGAACAGGTGCGTCTCGCTGAGAAGGGTGACGACGAAGCCATGTATATCGATTACGATTTCCTGCGGGCACTGGAATACGGCATGCCGCCTACCTCGGGCATGGGCATTGGCATCGACCGGCTGGTGATGCTTTTGACCAACCAACCTTCTATTCAGGAAGTGTTGTTCTTTCCGCAAATGCGGCCTGAAAAACCGGCCAAAACTTACGGCCCCGAAGATTTTGTGGCTGCAGGTATTGATGTTGGCTGGGCGGAACATATAATCAAAGCCGGCTTCTCAAAACCTGAAGAACTAACCGGCATGAAAGCCACTGCTATTCAGCAAAAACTGAACGGTTACCGCAAAAAAAACAAGCTCAACATTCCGGCTGTTCAGTTAGAAGAAATTCAGCAATGGCTTGAGAGAATGTGAGAATGTGAGAATGTGGAAATGTGAAAATGTGAAAATCAGAGTTTAACATAAGCAAAAATCAAATAACAATCCATTGTTAATATCTTCTTACTCACAGAATCTCCACATCCTTTTTATTCTTTTATTTTTAAACTTCAGTTGGGCTTAAACCATCTCTTTCAAATAATGAAGGCTATGATTACGAAAAATAGATACTTCTTCAATCTTTTTTTACTGACAGTTATATTGTTTCCGGTTATCTCTTTACAGGCGCAGGAAATAGTCCCTAAAGGTTTCACCCCTTACTGGCAAGTCAATGTTAATGGCGGAACCAGCCTTTTTTTTGGAGATATCAAAGAAAATCCCATTATACCCCTGAGCAATAACAACAACGAATGGCGACTCGGGGGCGGACTAATTGTCGGCTATCAGTTTACACACGTTTTCGGCATACGCGGACAAGCATTATACGGCCAGTTGGCTGGCACAAAACGATCATTAGATCGTTATTTTGAAGGCGATTACATTGAATTCAATCTGAACACCACCATCGATTTGAATAATCTGTTTGGCAGAAAACGGTCGGATCGTTTGGTTAGCGCCTATCTACTGGTTGGTGTAGGTATTACAAATTATAATTCGACTTTTTACAACCTGTCCACAGGGACAAAAATCGGATATATCGGTTTCGGGAGCGGATCAGGAATAAAAGGGCGTACACTGGAAGGTATTCTTATGGGCGGTGTCGGGGTAAATTTCCGGCTTAACAACCGGCTTGCCATTAATTTTGAAACAGCCAATCGCATTATGAATTCGGATAAAATGGATGGCTGGGTAAAGAATTTTAAATATGATGTTTACAACTACACTTCTTTAGGCCTGTCTTACAAATTCGGGAGAAGAAAGATAAAATCTGTTCAGGAAACTCCTGTTATATATCAAAATGTACAAGAGGTATCTCCCGGAAGACGGGAACCGGGAAAATCTAAAAAACCCTATACGGTTGAAATGCAGCCGTTGATGCCTCCGGCAACATCAAACACCGCAAAAATGGAGGCTCGGCCAGAAAAGCAGTTGGCACCGGTGCAAAAAGCACAGAAACAAATTTCTCAAATACATGTAACGCCACCACCCCCGAGGCCAATTCTCGAATACAGAGTACAAATCCGGGCAAAATACGGACAGCCCATTTCTATTGCCTTGCTTAGCAAAAAATACGGCTTATCGCAAAACGAAATCAGAGGAGATAAGCACAACGGATATTACATCTATACCGTTGGTTCTTACCAGACTTATGAACAGGCACGTACCCGCCGCGATATATTACGAAAACGTTTTGGAATAAGCGATGCTTTTGTGGTTGCATTCAAAAATGGATATCGTTTGGATAAATTACCGTAATTTGCACTAAAATTTTTATCAAATGTGGCATAGTGACTGGGATTATGATCCGGAGAAAGACAAAATACCAAGAAACATCACCATAATTATCGTGATTGCTTCCATAGCAGCAGCAGTTTATCTCTCTTTCGTTTTGGTTTAAAAAAATCTCTAAAGGGGAGTATATAAACTTTTAACTTTTGTTTACTATAAAATGGCTTAATAACAAATTATTATTCTTCCGCATAAAGGATGTTTTACGTATTTTTGTCCTTTGAGAAAAACAAAATAACAGGTTTATTATGAACACATTTTTTTTACAGCAGGCCGGATGGATTGGCACACCGGAAATTGCCCTCATTGTTTTAGCTATTGTTCTTCTTTTTGGCGGACGAAAGATTCCCGAATTGATGCGTGGTATCGGTAAAGGAGTGAAAGAATTTAAAGAAGGGATCAACGAAGAGCCCACTAAAAAGGATGATGAAACCGGAAAAACCTCTGAAAAGAACAAATAAAATCTTTAAGATTTGGGGTTTTGAAATGGTATAATGAATATATGTCGTAGGCATTTATTTGTGAAAGTAGATTAAATTTCTAATAATAATTTATTACGGTTGTTGTTTTAGTACGTTTGAATTGAAATTACAGTTATCCTTAAAGCAGGAAGAGGAAAAAGGAGAATGAAAAAAATTATATTTGCAGTTATTGTTACTGTTTTGGCTTTGGGTCAAACAAAAGTTTTTAGCCAAAACACGAATAATGTTCAGGCAACAGATACCACCCGTTTATTAGAAACAGACACCAAGGATCTTGCCGGTGACAGCCTGTTAAACGAAGACAGTCTGGAAAAAGATTTACCATCTTTTCGAGATACATTAGTACTACCTGCATCTCTTGGCATGATGGATCGTATTAACGACAGTATTCACAAAACAAGAAGGTACCATGGGCATTTGCTCATCAGCGATTCGCCATTGGTACGTGCTCTTGATAGTCTTGCTTATGTGAAATTCTATAAAAGAGGCTTTTTGATTGAGGATACTGCCTCCGAAAAGAATTCAAAATTCAAACCCGGCCAAATTCCGGTTTATCCCGATTCGGTTTATGCCAAACGCATTGCTATTTTAAACGCTGAAACACCTATTGAGATGGTTTACAACAAGCCGGTGAAGGCTTTTATTCATCTTTATGCGGTAAAAAAACGACTGCTTACGGAAAAGGTTCTGGGACTTTCGGAGATTTACTTTCCGATGATTGAGCAACTTCTGGACCAATACAACCTGCCGCTTGAGCTGAAATATCTCGCTGTGGTTGAGTCGGCGTTAAATCCTGCCGCCGGGTCCGACAAAGGGGCCAAAGGACTGTGGCAGTTTATGTACGGTACCGGAAAGATTTACGGATTAAAAGTTACTTCTCTCGTTGATGAACGTTACAATCCTTATAAAGCCACGGTTGCTGCTTGTGAATACCTGAAAGATTTGTACGGTATTTACGGAAGCTGGTCGTTAGCGCTTGCAGCTTATAACTCGGGAACGGGTAGTGTAAACCGAGCCATCAGAAGAGCTGGCGGCACCAAGAATTATTGGGCTATCTGGCCCTTTTTACCCCGGGAAACGAGAGGATATGTACCCGCTTTTATTGCCGTAGATTACATTATGCATTATGCCACCGCTCATAACCTCTACCCTATGCGACCCGGTATTTTTTATTATGATATCGACACGGTAACCGTTCATGATGCGCTCTCCTTTGGTCAGCTTCACGAAATGCTCGGAATACCTCTTGATGAGCTGAAATTCTTAAATCCGCAATTTAAACTGGGGATTATCCCTGCTGTCAATGGCAAAACTTATACTCTGCGGATACCCCGCCAGTTTACCGATGATTTTTTAAATAACGAAAAAGCACTGTACGCTTTTAAAACTAAACGAGGCATTGCACGTGAAAAACTACTGGCAGAGATAAAAAGAGCCGGAGACAGAGATGTCGTCATTGTGCACAGTGGCGAAAACCTGGGAATTATTGCCAGGCGTTATCATGTTTATATCAGCCAGCTGATGCGCTGGAACAGGCTACGCAGCAGCAGAATCTATCCCCGACAGAGATTAATTGTCTATGGCGCCGATAGCCGCCGGTTTTATCAAAAAGCCTCAGCCCACATTACCAGATCTAAAGCCAGAATCATATATATGGTCCGCCCAGGCGAAAATCTGGGTCTTATTGCCAGAAAATATCACTGTACGCCTACCGATCTCAAAAGGTGGAATAATCTGAGATCATCACGGATTTATCCGGGACAAAGGCTCTATGTTTATAAGTCGGTGAACAAATCAAACAATACGGTGAGAGTGGGCAAATTCCTCTATCATATAATAAAACCCGGCGATACCTTATGGGATATTGCCAAAGAATATGATGGAGTTACCGTGGAACAAATCAAAAGGCTGAACCATATTCGTAATTCACGACATCTACAACCGGGACAAAGACTTAAGATCGCCGAAGTCAGTTAATGGATACAATCATTGTTATCAGATAAAATTATTTTCTGTTAATAAAATATGAAACTCTTGTTTGCGTTATTTATTCGGGACCATAAAATATTCAATATGACAAAATCCGGTATATTCTCTCTTTTCATGTCAGCATTGCTGATTTCTTTCGGTTTGTCATCCTGCTCCGGCGAGCTAAGCAACAGCGGAAAGCCTAGTTCTATCGGTAGCACAGCCGAAATATTGGTGATTACCCAAAACGAAGAACAGTGGGAAAATCAAATCGGGCAAACAATAAAGAAGTATTTCGCCGCCAATATGTATGGTTTACCCCAGGCAGAACCGATTTTTAAAATACTACACATAAAAACGGATAATTTCAGCGGTATTTTTAAAAGCGAACGTAATGTTTTTATTGTAAATATTAACCCAAAAGCCAAAGAGCCTAAAATAGTTGTTGAAATGGACAAGTGGGCTGTTCCTCAGATGGTTTTTAAAATTACAGCTCCAACACCTATGTCTTTTGTAAAAGTCTTTAAGGAGAAGAAAGATTATTTTATTGAAAAGTACCTCGCTTTTGAACGTCAGCGCATTTTAAGGGTTTTCAAATCTTCGCTGGACGATAAAGTCATAAAAAAGATAAAAAATAATTTTTCTTTTACTATTGATGTTCCGGTTGGATTTTATGTCGCCAAAACAACACCAACTTTTATGTGGATTCGTCATGAAGCCAGACTTTACAGCCAGGGAATCTTAATTATTTCTGTTCCGTACAAAGACACCGCCCAATTTTCAAGGGATAGAATCCTAATGCGAATTCAGAATTTCCAAATGCATTTTATCCCGGGACCCACCAGAGGCTCTTACATGTCGCTGGATCGCAAATTTGTTATTCCTAAAAAAGCGCTGGTAACAGACTTCCCAACCCATTATGCTGTCGAAATTCGCGGACTTTGGCGTGTGGAACATGATTTTATGGGCGGGCCTTTTATTAGCTATACTTTCCTGAACGAAAAAACAAACCGGATTGTAACGCTGTTTGGTTATGTATATTACCCCAACCACAAAAAACGCAATTTATTGTTACAAGTAGAGTCTATACTCTATTCCGTGAAGTTCAATAAAGCAGGGAAAAAATAAAATGAGATAAGTTTTTTATTTGCAAGGCTAAACAAACCTCTTGTTTTTCCTAATATGATATCCGGAAACTTTAACCCGCCCGGAAAGTCGCGTTTTCAAAACACGACAAACAATAAAATAATCTTTTAAATATCCATTCGCTATTTTATCTGTAATTAATTACGTAATTTTGGGCTTCAGAGGCTTGAATAACTGATTGGCATGCTTATTTCTTAAAATGACGTAAAAATGAAAACAATGAAAACAATTAAACTATCACTTCTCGTAGTCTTTTTATTTGTCACATTCGGCATCCTGAATGCACAAAATATTACAATCCTACACACAAATGATATCCACTCGAGAATTAACGGAGACGGCCCCCAGGCCGATTACACTCCACTTATTGTAAACAATGGCAGTGGTGTGCTGGGAGGCTTTGCCCGCCTCGCTACTTTACTGAAACAGCAGAAAGCAAAAAACCCTAACGGCACATTGATTTTAGATGCCGGAGACTTTTTTATGGGGTCTTTATTTAATCCTGTCGAACCCGAACCGGGCTTTGAGTTGTCATTAATGAAAGCCATGGGAATTGAATTCACCACTATCGGCAATCATGAATTTGATTACGGACCTAATGCCCTAGCAGAGGATATTATTGCAGCAAAAAAACATGGCGGGTTACCTCAAATAATTTCTTCAAATTTAGTTCCCGTCCCCAACTCTCCCAAAGACAATAAACTGGCAAAACTGTTTGAAAATAAAACTATTTTACCCTATGCCATAGTTAAAGTAAAAGGTATTAAAATCGGAATTATCGGAATATTGGGTATAAATGCCGCCGAAGTGGCCCCCTTGAAAGCTCCCGTACAAGTCGAAAAGCAAATAAAAACGGTAAGAAGGCTGGCCAAAATGCTGAAAAAGAAGAAACATGTTGATTTGGTCATTGTCCTGTCCCATAGTGGGGAATATCCTAAAGGCGCTTTTTACTACAAAGCGGGACTTCTGACTCCGGAAGCCACCAAGGGATATCCTGATGGAAAAGCCGGTTTTTACGGCGAAGACGTGAAACTGGCCAAAAGAGTAAAAGATGTAGATATTATCATCAGCGCCCATACTCATGTGATTATACCTCAGCCCTATAAAGTCAGGAACGCCCTGATAGTACAAACCGGCGCTTACCTACATTACTTGGGAAGACTTGATATTACGATGAAAGACGGGAAGATTGCCAGCTACCATTATAAACTGATTCCCATAAACGATAAAGTTAAAGGAAACGAAAAGATAAACGCTGAAATGAATAATTACATCAAAAATGTAATTGAGAAAAAATTTCTGAAACCGGTTCATCTTACCTACACAGAACCCATTGCAGAAACATCATTCAATTTGTTGAAACACAACAAAAAAGGCTACCAGCATACTAATTTGGGAGTGTTTCTTGATAATGCAATACGAAATTATGTTGATACCGATGGTGGTGGTACCGATGTCGAACTTTTGGCTTCCGGTACCGTTCGCGATAATATTTTAAAAGGCAAAACAGGTGTTATCACTGTTCCGGATATCTTCAGAGTTTTCCCGTTGGGAAGGGAAAACGACAGCCTGCTGGGATATCCACTGGCAAGAATTTACATAACCGGCCATGAACTAAAAAACCTCATGGAAGTCCTGTTGCTTTCAAAAGGGGATGATAGTTACGTTTTTGTTTCCGGAATCAAAGTATATTACAACCCTAAAAAGATTATGCTGCGGAGAGTTTACAAAATCGTTATGAACGGGAAATCTATTGACCTTTCCAAAAAGGACCCCAAACTATACAGTATCACCGCCGACACCTACCTTCTTGGTTTCATTGGCAGAGTAAAAAAACTCAGCTTCGGACTGGTGAACGTTGTGCCAAAATTTAAAGACGGAAAGCCGATTCATAATTTCAATAAGGCCTTAATTGATTTTAACAAAAATAAAAAAGGAGTACAGATAGGAACGGAGTGGCTGGGAGTAGTCAGGTATATGCAACATTTAAAAGATACAAATGGAGATGGAATCCCTGATATTCCATTAAAATATAAGCAGCCTCTTTCGAATAGAATAGTAGGACGCAAGCAGAAATAGACGGGCTGGAAGTTGTTGATTGTTGTTACCATCTGACAAACAGTTAGAAGATGCTTTTTATCAGGCAAGTCTTATGCATTAAGATTGTAATCGGAGATGTTATTATTGGCAGATATCGATTCGTGTGGCTTTATGAAAAAAATGGGGATTTTAAAAATAAACCTGTGCTGAAACTACATCGGAACGACTTGAAAGATGCCGACAATTTATATAAATTGAAGGTAAAACTGATTAAATAAAATTTTACAATAAGGATTTTATATGAGTTCTCGCTCTTCCGGACGTGCTTAACTGCACAGCAGGCTTTCCTGCCGCAGCCCTTTGAATAATACCTGTTTTCAAGCACGGGCACTTGAAACAGACTGGTTTTTCGTGGTAAACGCGTTTTACGGATGATTAAAATAAAGGTAAATATCCAAAATTTCGGGCCTGCTGACCGTGCGGATAGGAGGCCCCCAGCCGCCAACACCACAGGAAACATAGTAATGCGTGTTTCCTTTTCTGAGGTATCCCCGGCTGCGCTCATAAATCAGATTGGTAATTCCGTTAAAAGGCCATAATTGTCCGTGATGAGTATGTCCGGAAAGTTGCAAATCAACACCGCTTTGCCGGGCTTGTTTCAAGTGGAAAGGTTGGTGGTCAAGTAAAATGAGGGGGAGTTCTTTTTGCACACCTTCAACTATTATATCTAAAGGTTTGCGCCCTTTCTTACCAAACCAATTCATCGAAAGATCTTCCCTTCCAGCTAAATAAAAACTGTTGTCGATGAGCAGGGTAGTGTCGCTTAGCAGCTTCACTCCGTTTTGGGTGAGAAAAGTCCTCGCACGATCCACACCACCGATATATTCGTGGTTTCCGGTAACAGCATAAGTACCGTACCTCGCTTTTAATTGCTGAAGCATGAGGCCTGCTCCTCCCCTGACTACCGTACCAACATCCTCGTCAATGATGTCTCCCGGAATAAGAATAATGTCCGGGTCAAGGGCATTTACCTTACTTACAAGGCGGGAAAGCCTGTTTTTTCCGATTAAAGTTCCTAAATGCATGTCTGAAAAAGCCACAATATGCAATGTTGTTAACTTACCTGCCTTTTTGTTAATTGTAAGTTTTAGTGTTTTGATTTTGGGAAACCATGTGTTAATAAATCCTCCGGCCACAAAAATAAAACTGACGGAAGCAACAACCAGCGCAAGATCGCTACGGACTTTGGCAGGATGACTATTGAACCATGAGGGTAAAAAACGGAACCCTTTGTCGAGAACTCTTATCAGGTCAATAACCAACAATTGGAGAAACAAATAAACCATTATCCCCAGCCAAAAAGCACCTATCCATATTAAAACCGTTGAAAACTTTCCCGGAGATGCTTTTTCAAGCCATCTGCCGGCGGGAAAAGCCGCAGCAAGAAAGATAATGGAAACCGTCCATACCCGTTTTGCGGTATGATTGCCCAAAAACAAAAATATGCCATTATGGATAATATAAAAATTGACAAGCCCATATAACAACAAGACAACAGAGAAAAAGAAAACATACCGAACCGTTCTTTTCATAATACTTTAGCTTTTTCAAGGAAACGTTCAATTTTCGGATATCATTCCCCGCTCATAATTAAACTTAGGGTTTATTATGAAATAACGTATCTGGAATTGACGAAGTAATTTTGTGCTTTTTCAAGACTCAAAAGTTGCGAATAGCCACAGTTTACCCTGTGAAATAGCAAAGCCATTATTTCACAGGGTGAATTTAAAACTTTTGCAACGATGAAAAAGGGCAAAAGAACGAGTCAAAACGGATAGGTTATTTCATAACAATCCCTTAGACAAAAACGGGGTAAATTTATACATTTTGAAAACATCAAAATCGCATTTTTTAT
>CAZRAW010000024.1:17360-24333 GCA_964598065.1 uncultured Lentimicrobiaceae bacterium | reverse complement strand
CAGTTCGTCGTACGCAAAAACGGTTATCAAAACCCCTTTTGGTGGCAGGTCGGCTATGTTGGCAGCTGCACATTCCGGGCAGAGATATCGTACCTCATCGGCAGTATATTCTTTGCCGCAATCGCTACATTGGTAATGAAATTTATTATTTTCAGACATAACTATTATTTAAATTGTTCAATTACATTCGTTTATACACAAGCCGGGAAGCGTGCCCCGGATTGTAAAATTATAAATTATCCGGATACGGGAAATGTTTCGATTCTATTCGTATGAAATATGGAAAAGGCAGACCTGTATAAGTGATGGCAGGAAAGGAGTAGCTTACTTTGAGCGAGGATGTTCAAAGCGGATGAACCTAATAAATTTTTCGGAAACCAATAATTTCTCTTACATCACGCATGGTTTTTTGTGCGTTGGCACGGGCTTTTTCGGCACCCATGTTCATCACTTTGGTGATATAATCATTATCCGATGACAACGCTTTGATTCTTTCGGCAAAAGGAGTGGTAAAAGCAATCATATCCTCAGAGAGTTGTTTTTTTAAATCACCGTAACGGATGGTGCATTTGTTGTACTGCTCGTCGAAATACTCTACCACATCGGGTTTGGAAACCACTTTTAACAGTGTGAAAAGGTTTTCGACAGGTTCGGGTTTAGTCTGGTTCATCTCCGTGGGGCCACTGTCGGTTACTGCCCGCATAATTTTTTTACGAATCACTTTCGGGTCATCATTCAGAAAAATGGCATTGCCTTCGCCTTCTGATTTTCCCATTTTTCCGGAGCCATCCAGCCCGGGAATTTTCACCAGTGCTTCACCAAAATTGTAGGCTGTGGGAATGGGGAAAAAGTCCACGCCGTACATGTGGTTAAACCGGCGGGCAAACGTCCGGGTCATCTCCAGATTTTGTTCCTGGTCTTTTCCCACAGGCACTTTGAGCGCTTTTTGAATGATGATGTCAGCAGCCATAAGCGTGGGATAAGTCAATAATCCGGCGTTGACATTATTGGGTTGCTTGCGGGCCTTTTCTTTGAAAGTGGTAACACGTTCCAGCTCACCGAGATAGGCGTTCATGTTCAGGTAAAGGTAAAGTTCGGCAGTTTCGGGGATATCGCTTTGCAGATAAAGGATGGACTTTCCCGGGTCAAGGCCGGCGGCGAGGTATTCAATCAACACCTGGCGCACATTTCCCTGCAGATTGTCAGGATGCGGATGTGTGGTGAGCGAATGGTAGTCAGCGATGAAAAAATAGCATTCGTTAGTTTCCTGCATTTTTACAAAATTCTTCACCGCTCCGAAATAATTTCCGAGATGCAAATGCCCTGTGGGCCTGATACCGCTTAAAACAATCTCTTTCTTTTCCATGGGGGCAAATGTAGGGGAAATTCATGAATTTCCCCTACAATACTATCGGCACGTTCCTGCATTTCTTCCAATTTTTTCATTTTTTATTCAATGATAATTTTTGTTTCAGCCCCGTTTGGGGGCAGCACTTCTAATTTTCAACGAAATAATCATAAAAATTATGGAATATGATTATTGCTATCTTTGCCCGGTTAAAATATAACGTTTATGCCGCTATTAGGAAGTCTTATTAGAAGAGCCTATATTATTAGGAATAAGCCTGTTGAGTTAAGAAAACAGTGGATAAATCCTGAGAAAGCACAAAAAGGCCAGTTGGTGAAGTTGTTACGGAAGGCACAGTTTACGGCCTTTGGTGAGCACTACAAATTCTCAAAAATTCTTACTTCCGGCAACGTGGTGGATGCTTTTCGCGAAACCGTTCCTGTTTTTAATTACTCTAAAATGTATAAATGCTGGTGGTACCGTTCGCTCAACGGCGAGCCTTATGTAACCTGGCCTGGAAAAGTAAAATATTTTGCGCTAAGCTCGGGAACTTCCGATGCTTCCAGTAAATACATTCCTGTAACGGGCGATATGCTGCGCAGTATCAAACGTGCCAGCCTTCGTCAGATTGTTTCGATGGTGCGTTACAATTTTCCTCTTGACTTTTACGAAAAAGGAATGCTGATGATTGGAGGCAGCACTCATCTGCAATATAACGGGACCTATTACGAAGGCGATCTTTCCGGGATAACGGCAGCAAGCATTCCCTTTTGGTTTCAGCATTTTTACAAACCCGGAAAACGTATTTCACGCACCGCTGACTGGAATACCAAACTAAAAGAAATTGTCAGAAAAGCGCCTGACTGGGACATTGGCGTGATTGTCGGTGTCCCGGCATGGATACAAATATTACTCGAACGTATCATTGAAGAATACAAGGTTGAAACCATCCATGACGTCTGGCCGAACCTTGGCGTTTATGTGCACAGCGGAGTTTCTTTCAAACCATATGTAAAAAGTTTTGAAAAGTTGTTTGCAAAAAAAGTTATATACAACGAATCGTATCTTGCCTCAGAAGGTTACATTGGCTTTAGAAACCGGTTAAATGCCGAAATTGATATGCAAACGGACAACGGAATATTTTTCGAATTTGTTCCTTTTAATGATGATAATTTTGACGAAGATGGAAACATGAAAGAAACCGTTGATACATACACTATTAGCGAAGTGAAAAACGACGTTGATTATGCCCTGCTTATGAGCACCAATGCCGGCGCCTGGCGTTATTTGCTGGGAGATACGATTAAATTCATCAACAAAGATTATGCAGAAATTCAAATTACCGGACGTACAAAGCATTTTCTAAGTATTTGTGGCGAACATCTTTCACAGGAAAACATGAACCGCGCTATTGAACTGTTGCAAGAAGAGCTGAACATAGAAATTAATGAATTTACCGTGCTGGCTTTCCGCTACCAGGGCTTGTTTGCCCACAAATGGTATCTCGGCACCAACGCTCCGCTTGACCCGGAAGTAGCTTCACAAAAAATCGACCGCTATCTAAAAAACCTCAACGACGACTACCGCGTGGAACGGTTAGAAGCCGTCCGCGAAGTTTTTGTTCATGTTTTGCCTCCAAAAGCTTTTCTGGAATACATGGACATGAAAGGAAAAACCGGAAGCGCCAACAAGTTCCCCCGCGTTTTGAAAAATGAACGCATCACAGAATGGGAACAATTTTTAAAAGAACGTCAATATCTATAAACTATGCATTCGTTATTTGAAGGTATGATTCTGGGCCTGACGCTGGCATTGTTCTTTGGTTTCGGACCGGCATTTTTTGCCTTGGTGCAAACCGGTATCCACCGCGGTTTTTCCAAAGGATTTATTCTTGCCATCGGCGTTTTCCTCAACGATTTGACCGTAGTTTCCATTTCCATTGTGGCTGCTCACGCCGTTATGAATAGCATGCACAAACACCAATTGTTCGGCGTTGCGGGGGGCATTATTCTTATCATCTTTGGCTTATTAACTTACAGGCACAAAATCATGGTGAACAGCAGCGATGAGATTGTCAACATCAGCGAACCACATGCCATTACCTATATTATCAAAGGTTTTTTGCTGAACATTGCCAACCCGTTTGTATGGCTTTTCTGGCCAACAATTGTTCTTGGTGTGGCAGCTCCTTTTATGGATACCACTTCCAATATAATTCTTTTCTTTACAGGAACGCTTGCTGTGACTTTTTCTTCCGATGTAGCCAAAGTCTATCTTGCTACAAAAATTAAAGGGTATATTACTGACAAATTCTTGCGCCTTATTAATAAAATTGCCGGAATTATTTTAATTATTTTCGGTATTGCTTTGATTATCCGTTCTTTATATGAATCAGGGGTGCTTTAGAATGTTCCTGAAAGAAATTGTATTTTTGCCTTTTTTAAACATTGATCATGCAAACATATTCAATCAATAACCTCCGGGAATTAGAAGCGGAATCTATTCATATCATCCGGGAAGTGGCCGCCGAGTTTGAAAATCCTGTGATGCTCTATTCAATCGGTAAAGATTCATCAGTAATGGCACGCCTGGCCGAAAAAGCTTTTTATCCCGGGAAGGTGCCTTTTCCGCTCATGCACATCGATACCAAATGGAAATTCCGCGAAATGATTGAATTCCGCGAAAAATATACCAAAGAAAAAGGTTGGAATTTGATTGTTTATTACAACAAAGCAGGTTACGAAGCCGGAATCGGGCCTTTTACACACGGCTCCAAAGTGCATACCGACGTGATGAAAACGCAGGCTCTGTTGCAGGGTCTTGATAAATACAAATTTGATGCCGCTTTTGGCGGCGCCCGCCGCGATGAGGAAAAGTCAAGAGCCAAGGAAAGGATATACTCTTTCCGTGACAGATATCATCAGTGGGACCCCAAGAACCAGCGTCCCGAACTTTGGGATATCTATAATGCCAAAGTGCACAAAGGGGAGTCCATTCGCGTATTTCCCATCTCCAACTGGACGGAATTAGACATCTGGCAGTATATCCGGCTGGAAAAAATACCCATCGTTCCCCTTTATTTTGCCAAAGAGCGGCCTGTGGTTAATATAGACGGAAACCTTATTATGGCAGATGACGACCGCATGCCGGAAGAATTTAGGAAAAAAGCGGAAATGAAAATGGTGCGTTTTCGTACGCTGGGATGTTATCCGCTCACCGGGGCTATCGAGTCGGAAGCCGACACCATCGAAAAGATTGTGGAAGAGATGATGACCGTTACCGTTTCGGAACGTACCACCCGCGTCATTGACTTCGACCAGGAAGCCAGCATGGAACAGAAGAAACGTGAAGGTTACTTTTAGTAATTTGCTAAAGCGTAATTTGTCTGCCTGCGGCTGACGTAATTTGTGCTTCGCACGTAATTGATGGTAATTGGTTGAAAAAATAAATAATTATATTAACACAATAGGAAACAGGAAATAAGTTACAGCTCCAAACCAATTACTATAAATTACCATTCATTACCACAAATTACTACAAATTACTATAAATCAACCTGAATTCTCTTCTTCTTTCAACATTTTGGGTGTTATCAGGAATTCAATATGATGTTCTGCAAGGTCGAGCTCCTCCCATTTGTCGGTTTCAAACCGGAAGGCAGCCACTCCTGAGGTAGGCAGATTATCTATCTGATGCTCCCAATCCAAAAACAGATTAACCAAATCGGTAAACCCGGGATTGTGTCCCACCACCATAATCTTGTTTACGGTGTCGGACAAGCCATAAAGTACAGAAAAAATATTTTCGGGATTGGCATTGTAAAAAGAGGCCTCTTTCTCTATTTTTTCTTCCGGAAAGCCCATGCCCTGTGCCAGCAACCGGGCTGTTTTGTAAGCCCGTACCGCTGTGCTGCTGATAATTCTGTCGGGGAAAATCTTGTGCTCATTTAGCCAGCGGGCAATTTTTTTGCTGCGCTTTTTCCCTACCGGAAGTAAGTCCCTGTTATGATCGGATACCCGTAAATCATCCCACGATGATTTGGCATGCCGGACAATATAAAGTGTTTTCATGGCTTCTCTTTTTAGCAAAGCTATAAAAGCACATAGAGTTTGGGGAATATCTTATGACAAAACAAAAAATACGCCTTTTTTCCAATACGCCTGTATAAAAAAGGAACATATATTTTAGTAAGCAAACAGCGGGAAATCAGCCATCATCCGGTTGACCCGTTTTTTCACATCGGTTAGAACCGTTTCGCTCTCAATGTTGCTAATAACTTCGTCAATGAGTTCCACAATAGGCTCCATATGTTCTTCTTTTAATCCACGGGTGGTGATGGCCGGTGTACCTACACGCAAACCACTGGTCTTGAAAGGCGAACGGCTATCGAAAGGAACCATGTTTTTATTCACGGTAATATCTGCTTTCACCAGCCTGTTTTCCACCACTTTTCCTGTAATATCGGGAAATTTCCCTCGCAGGTCAATCAACATCAGATGGTTATCAGTGCCACCCGAAATCACATGATAACCTCTGTCGATAAAGGCTTTGGACATAACCTGTGCATTTTTCTGCACTTGCAGGATATATTCAAAATAGCTGTCAGTGAGCGCTTCGCCGAAAGCGACGGCTTTGGCGGCAATAATGTGCTCCAGCGGGCCGCCCTGTGTACCGGGGAAAATAGCAGAATTCAAAACAGCGGACATCATTTTGGTAATACCTTTGGGTGTTTTCAACCCCCATGGATTTTCAAAATCTTCGCCTACGAGAATCATGCCACCACGGGGACCACGCAAAGTTTTGTGTGTAGTGGTGGTAACAATGTGGCAATATTCAATCGGGTCGTTCAATAATCCTTTGGCAATGATACCGGCCGGATGGGCAATATCGGCCATCAGCAGGGCGCCTACCTCATCGGCAATAGCACGCATGCGTTCGTAATCCCAGTCGCGCGAGTAAGCGGAAGCCCCGGCAATAATCAATTTGGGTTTCTCTCTTTTGGCCAGCATTTCCATTTCGTCGTAATCTACGGTGCCGGTATCTTCTTTTACTTTATAAGCCACGGGATGGTATAAAATTCCGGAAGAGTTCACCGAAGAACCGTGCGACAGGTGACCGCCGTGCGACAGGTCGAGACCCATAAAGGTATCGCCGGGTTTCAGACAAGCCATCAAAACGGCCATATTAGCCTGCGCTCCGGAGTGAGGCTGTACGTTGGCATATTCGGCATTAAAAAGCTCGCGGGCACGGTCGATAGCGAGCTGTTCCGACTGGTCCACAATCTCACAACCACCGTAGTACCGTTTTCCCGGATATCCTTCTGCATATTTGTTGGTCATCACCGATCCCATGGCCTCAAGCACCTGCTCACTCACAAAATTTTCGGAAGCAATAAGCTCAATTCCACGCATTTGACGTTCTTTCTCCTGTTTTATCAGGTCAAATATCTTTTGGTCTCTTTCCATGGTTAAGTGTTTTTTAAAATGATTTACCGGGACGCAAAAATACTAAAATCCAGCCAATTGATAGCTACGTGATTTTGCGTATTTCGAAATGGTAAATTGTTTTGAGGCGAACCTCGCGATAATGTGTTAATGTGAATATTTTTTTACCATTACCTGACAA
>CAZRAW010000024.1:0-17260 GCA_964598065.1 uncultured Lentimicrobiaceae bacterium | reverse complement strand
TGACAATTGCTTGACAACTAAATCCTCAATGCGCCTCTAACCAGTTATTTCCCGTGTTGACATCCACTACCACCGGCACATCTAATTTTAAAGCGTTTTTCATTTTGTCATCCACCAAAAGTTTCAGCTCTTCCACCTCTTCTTTGTGCGTGTCGAAAACCAGCTCATCATGCACCTGTAAAATCATCTTTGACTTCATGTTTCGCTTTTGCATTTCATCAAAAATCCTGATCATGGCAATTTTTATCATATCAGCCGATGAACCCTGGATGGGTGCATTAATGGCATTTCGTTCGGCATAGGCACGAACCACTCCGTTGGCCGAGTTGATATCGCTCAGGTAGCGCCGCCGTCCGAGAATAGTTTCCACATAACCGTGCTCGCGGGCAAACGCAATGGTTTTTTCCATGTATCGATGGATGCCGGGATATTTTTCAAAATAGCTTTGAATGATTTCTGCCGCTTCCCTGCGCGGAATCTTCAGTCGTTCGGAAAGACCGAAAGCGGAAATGCCATAGATAATCCCGAAATTCACCACTTTGGCATGACGGCGCATATCTTTGGAAACCTGCTCCACCGGAACACCGTAAACACGTGAAGCCGTTGCTGTGTGTACGTCAAGGCCCCGCCGGAAAGCTTCCATCATGGCTTCGTCTTTACTCAGGTGAGCGATAATCCGCAACTCAATTTGTGAATAGTCGGCTGACATCAAAACGTATTCCCTGTTTCGCGGGATGAAGGCTTTTCTGATTTCACGTCCCCGCTCGGTGCGAATAGGAATATTCTGCAGGTTGGGATTGTTGGAGCTGAGTCTTCCCGTGGCAGCCACTGCCTGGTTGTATGACGTGTGTATACGGCCATCGCGGGGTTTTACCAGCTTGGGCAGGCTGTCCACGTAAGTTGATTTAAGCTTGGTAAGCGACCGGTATTCCAGAATCTTCTCCACAATGGGATGCCGGTAAGCCAGCTTGGTTAGTACATCTTCGCCGGTGGAATACTGTCCGGTTTTGGTCTTTTTGGGTTTGCTCGAAAGGTTTAGCCGCTCAAACAGCACCTCTCCCAGCTGTTTGGGTGAAGCAATGTTAAATTCCATACCAGCCATTTCGTAAATCTCTTTTTCCATTTCGGCAATTTCCACAGTCAGCTCCGCTCCGAATTTTGCCAGTGTTTCCGTATCTATTTTCACACCCTCGGCTTCCATGGAGGCCAGCACCGGCACCAACGGCATTTCGGTTTCATAAAAAAGTTTTTCCGTTCCGGTTTCTTTCAACTTCGGCTCAAAAACATCCCTAAGCTGTAATGTAACATCCGCATCTTCGGCGGCATATTCTTTAATTTCGTCTAATGCTACCGTCCGCATATTCCGCTGGTTTTTCCCTTTTTTCCCGATAAGGCTTTCGATGGAAACCGGTTTGTAATTCAGATATGTTTCGGCGAGTGAGTCCATGTTGTGCCGTTGGTCGGGTTCCAGCAAATAGTGGGCAATCATGGTATCGAAAAATTTCCCCTTCACCACAATATCATACCACCGTAAAACGGAAATGTCGAATTTTATATTTTGTCCGGTCTTTTCGATTTTTTCATCTTCAAGAACATCTTTAAAAACGGCCAGTTGTTGCGTTGCATGATGGTAATTTTCGGAGAGAGTTACGTACCAGGCCTCATAGGCTTTCCAGGCAAATGAAATACCCACCAGCTCAGCATTGTTAGGATCCAATCCGGTGGTTTCCGTATCAAAACAAAAAGAACTTTGCTTTTTGAGCTTTCCGGTTAGTTCTTTGGCTTTTTCCGGCGTATCCACCAAATGGTATTGATGCGGCGTGTTATATATGGTTTTTACATCCTCTTCTTCCGGCTCTGTAAAAAGTTCAGCCTGTTTGTAAGTTCCCTCCGGTTGTTGTAACGAAAGCCAGGTAAAAAGCCGTTTGGCAAAGGTGCGGAATTCCAGCTCCTCAAAAAGTTTCTTCAGCGCTTGCCGGTCGGGTTCTCCCATTTTAAGTTTTTCGGGTTCGAAAGGAAGGGGCACATCCACGAGAATAGTGGCAAGCTGTTTGGAGATAAGTGCCTGTTCGGCAAACTTCTCAAGATTTTCCCGGAGTTTTCCTTTCAACAGATGGGTATTTTCCAACAGATTTTCAATAGAGCCAAATTGAGCAATCAGCTTTGCTGCTGTTTTTTCGCCAATGCCGGGAACTCCCGGAATGTTGTCCACCGCATCGCCCCAAAGCCCGAGAATGTCAATAAATTGTTCGGGACGCTCAATACCATAACGTTCGCAAACCTCTTTTGGGCCCCATTTTTCGGCGCTTTTTCCGCTGCGGGCAGGTTTGTACATAAAGATATTTTCCGAAACCAGTTGCCCGAAATCCTTGTCCGGCGTCATCATATAAGTTTCAAAACCCTTTTTTTCGGCTTCTTTAGCGAGTGTCCCAATCACATCGTCCGCTTCGTAGCCATCCACAAAAAGCACGGGGATATTCAACGCATCCAGAAGCTCTTTGACATAAGGAATAGCGATAGCGAGGTCTTCGGGCATCTTTTCGCGGTTGGCTTTGTAAGCCGCAAAATCCTCGTGCCGCCGGGTAGGTGCCATAGTGTCGAAGGCTACGCCGAGATGCGTGGGTTTTTCATTTTTTAAAATCTCCAGCAACGTGTTGGCAAACCCCAGCACAGCAGAGGTGTTCAGCC
This sequence comes from uncultured Lentimicrobiaceae bacterium, assembly GCA_964598065.1. Taxonomy (GTDB): domain Bacteria; phylum Bacteroidota; class Bacteroidia; order Bacteroidales; family F082; genus Sulfidibacterium. Next base: position 14,572 of record CAZRAW010000024.1, on the reverse strand, counting down.
CTTTTGAGTTAATTTGCGGATTCCGGCTCATGGCAAAATAAGCCCGGTAAATAAGCGCCATGGCATCCAAAAGGAAAAGTTTTTTCAGTTTACTCATAAAATTCCGATTAAAAAGCAAAGGTACGGAAAAAGGTGGAGTGTGGTTTTTTACGAAAGCCCTGAACCCCACACCGCTATCCACTTGTCAACGACAGGTTGTTAGAAACTCCGTGCCGCAGGCCAAAGAAAATCCTTGTTTTCCGTTTATTTTTACTGGTGATAAGCTGTTTTTCACCCCAAAGTCTTTTCCCCATGGCAACCAGGAAATTAGAAAAGAAAAAAAAGATTTTTGTACTGGACACTTCGGTCATCCTTTACAACCACAACGCCATCAACAATTTCGAAGACAACGACGTGGCCATTCCTATTACCGTCCTTGAAGAACTTGATAATTTTAAAAAAGGAAATAACACCAAGAATTTTGAAGCCCGCGAGTTCATCCGGTTTCTCGACGGTATTTCGGGCAAGCTGACCATGACCAACTGGCGACGGCTGAACGGTCCTGAAAAGGGAAAGTTTCGTGTTATCATGAACGAAAACAGCCGGAGAGATGCCCGTGGTGTTTTTGGTGAAGACAAAGCCGATCATCGCATACTGAATGCTGCTTTAAAACTAAAAGAAGACCATCCCGAACGGAAAGTTATTCTGGTAAGCAAGGACATCAACCTCCGGTTGAAAGCCAAAGCCATGAACCTGCCGGCCGAAGATTTTGAAACCGGGAAAATCAAAAATATCAATACGCTTTACACCGGTAAAAACACGCTTTCCGGCATCCCGCGCGAAGTGATTGACAGCCTGTATGCCAACGGTTTTTGCAGCCTGGAAGATTTGAATATCGAAAAACCATATCCCAACCATTATTTCATTCTCAAAGGGCAACGAGCTTCGGCATTGGCTTTTTACAATCCCATCACAGAAAGGGTGGAAAGGGTGGAAAAACATGCCGTTTCGCGCATTATGCCCCGTAATGCCGAACAGGTTTTTGCGCTTCACGCCATCATGAATCCGGAAGTCAAACTGGTTACGCTACAAGGGGTTGCCGGCACGGGAAAAACACTTCTTGCGTTGGCAGGAGCCTGGGAACAGCGGCGCAGTTTTAAGCAAATTTATCTGGCACGCCCCATAGTGCCACTAAGCAACAAAGACATCGGCTACCTGCCTGGTGATGTGAATTCCAAAATAAATCCCTTCATGGAACCGCTGTGGGACAACCTGAAATATATCCAAAATCAGTTTGGAGAACAGGACAGGGAGTATCGGCGTATCAGTGACTCTATTGAGAGTGAAAAGCTGGTGATTACCCCGCTGGCTTTCATCCGTGGCCGGAGTATCTCCAATGTAATTTTTATTGTGGACGAGGCCCAGAACCTTACGCCACATGAGATAAAAACCATCATCACCCGCGCAGGAGAAAACACCAAAATTATTTTAACAGGCGATATTTACCAAATCGACACACCTTATCTCGACTCGCAGTCCAACGGGCTTTCGGTGCTCATCGACCGGCTAAAACAAAATACCATTTATGCTCACATCCGGCTGGAGAAAGGAGAACGCTCCGAGCTGGCCAATCTGGCAAACAAGTTGCTTTAAACCATCCTGAAAAAAAAGAATTTAACAAGGACTTCTTTTCCTATTTTTGCAGAAGAATATAAAATCCCGGTATCCTAATTTGAGACAACATGGCAAAATGGTTTAAAATTTTAAAAAAGTCTTACCCGTTTAATGATGATCTTAAGCAGAACATCAAGCTTATCTTTGTTATAAGCCTGATTCTGTTTTTGCTGTTTTTTCTTTTTCAGCCCTCGGATCTCAATGCTTTAAACACACACCAAAAATACTCATTAATTGGCGGCCTGATTGTGGTTATTTTTCTCGGATTAAGTATTAATTTATTACTGATACCTTCATTCCTGTCTAACACGCGGTTGTTTAAAAACTGGACGGTTTTGAAGGAAATCTTTTGGAATATCTGGATTATTTTTACCATTGCCACGGGATACTTTATTTATTTTCAGCTATTCGAATATTTTAGTTTTAGTTTTTATATTTTGGTAAAGGTCTTAATAATAAGCGCAATCCCCATTGGCATTCTGATTCCTTATAACCGGAACCGTTTGTTAAGGATGCATTTACAATCTGCTCTGGAGTTAAACCGGTATCTGAAAGAGAAGGCCAATCCCGTGCCGAAGATTATTCATTTTCGATCGGATTATGAAAAAGATGATTTGTCTGTGGATGTAAATGACCTTTTATACATACGTTCTGCAAATAATTATATTGAGGTTTTCTGGCAGGACCGAAAGGGAACCCATTCCCGGATGGTAAGATGTACCTTAAAAAATGCCGAGGAGGCGTCTATAGATTATCCTTTTATTTTCAGATGTCATCGTGCTTTTATTGTGAACATCTATCAAATTAAGCGGTTGGAGGGCAATTCACAGGGCTATGTACTTTATGTAGGGAATGACGAACATTCCATATCTGTTTCCCGTAAATATATCCTGCCATTTAAAGAAATATTCTATCAGGTCTGAATTTTCCGCTCCTTTCGTCCCCGTATTCGTGCATTTCATCCCTAAATCTTCCATTTATCCCTAATCGTTTTTACTTAATCCCTAAAATATATTTTCCACCTGTTTTACCCTTAGTTTTGCCTGCAAATTAAAAAATTGTTTTTATGAATTTACTGCGCATAGGAGATCTTGAGGCCCGGCTTCCAATCATACAAGGAGGCATGGGTGTTGCTGTTTCTCTATCTGGTTTGGCTTCGGCCGTAGCAAATGAGGGAGGAATAGGAATTATATCATCAGCAAGTATTGGAATGCTGATTCCCCATTTTTCAAAAGATTTCAGAGGGGCAAATAAAACAGCCCTGCATGAAGAAATAAGAAAAGCGAGAAAAAAGACGGATGGTATTATCGGGGTGAATATTATGGTTGCCCTTTCCGATTATGAAGATCATTTGACCGTGGCCATTGAGGAAAAAGCCGATCTGATTATTTCAGGAGCAGGACTTCCTATCCACATGCCTGATAGTGTTATTAAAGATAAAAAAGAGAATAACAAGACTAAGTTCCTCCCCATTGTTTCCTCTGCAAAAGCGGCCGGGTTAATATTCCGTTACTGGGCAGGCCATTACGGAGTAATTCCCGATGCCGTGGTCGTAGAGGGGCCAAAGGCCGGCGGACACCTCGGATATAAAAAAACGCAAATAGAAGATCCGAATTTCTTGCTGGAAAAAATCATACCCACTGTAATTGAAGCCCTCAAGCCTTTTGAAGAGCAGTTTGGGAAAGAAATTCCCGTGATAGCAGCCGGAGGAATATATACCGGGGCGGATATGTTCCGCATGATGAAACTGGGAGCTCGTGGCGTGCAAATTGCCACCCGGCTTGTCCCTACTTTCGAATGCGATGCCTCATACGAATTTAAAGAGACTTACGTGAACAGTAAGCAGGAAGATATTGTGCTTATTGATAGTCCTGTCGGATTACCGGGAAGGGCTATAAACAATCAGTTTTTAAAAGATGTTGCGGCAGGGAAAAGAAACCCGGTTAATTGTCCCTGGAAATGTCTGAAAACATGCGATTATAAAAAAGCGCCCTATTGTATTTCGCTTGCGCTGATCAATGCGGCGAAAGGAAAACTGAAAAACGGTTTTGTCTTTGCCGGAAGTAATGCATACAAAACGGAAAAGATACAATCTGTTAAAGCGGTATTCCAGGAGTTGATAGCTGAATATGAAATATTCAGGATAAGAGAAAATGCTCAAAAGCTCCAAAATACATTTCAAACATTGCGGAGAAAAGAAATAGAAAAAGTGTTGGTGTCCTGACAAAAACTGTAAAAATTATAGCTTTTCCATCACTTTTTTGATGGACAACTTATCAGCTTTTACAATACCTCTTTCAGTGATGATGCCGGTAATGTATTTGGCGGGGGTTATGTCAAAAGCCGGATTGTAAGCTCCGGAACCGGGGGAGCAAACCAGCACTTTCACCAGATTTCCGTTGTCGTCGGTCCCCATCTGATAAAGTACTTCATCCTGCGAACGCTCTTCAAGTGGAATCTCTTTACCTGTAGTACATTCCATGTCGAACGTGGAGGTGGGTGCAGCAATGTAAAATGGTACACCAAACGTTTTGGCGAGAATAGCCCGTCCCAGCGTGCCTATTTTATTGGCCGTATCGCCGTTGGCGGCAATGCGGTCGGCGCCGGTGATAACAATATCGATTTTGCCCTGTGCCATAAGTGAGGCAGCGGCATTGTCGGGGATAATCACATGTGGAACGCCGTCGTTTTTCAGTTCCCAGGCAGTCAATCGCCCGCCTTGTCCGCGGGGACGGGTTTCGTCCACGTAAACAAAAACTTTCTTTCCCTGACGTTTGGCGAGATACACCGGCGCCAGAGCGGTTCCGTAATCCACAAATGCCAGCCATCCTGCATTGCAATGCGTCAGGATATTGGCTTTTTCATGAATAAGTTCGCTGCCGTACTCACCAATGGCCCTGGAGAATTCTGCATCCTCGCGAGCTACGGTCAGGGCTTCTTCCAAAGCCTTTTCAACGGAAATAAGGCCGGCATGGTAAACACGGTCAACGGCATAAAACAGGTTTTTCGCTGTGGGACGCGTATTTTCGATGTCGCTGCGTGCCTCACGAATCATTTTTAGCCGCTCTTTGGTATTGATGGACAAAAAGGCCTGTGCCATGGCAAAACCGGCAGCAGCGCCGATGGCTCCGGCGCCGCGCACAATCATGTCGGTGATGGCTATGCAAGTGTCCCAGTAAGTTTTACATTCATGAATTTTAAACTGAAACGGTAACAGATTTTGCTGAATCATAAACACGGAAGTTCCTTCCATCCAGACGGTTTGGTATGGTTTATCTCCAACGAGCATGGACTACGATTTTAGTTGTTGTAAACTTTCCCAGACCAAAAGCCCGGTACCGGTCTCCAGGCTTTTTTCGTCCACATCAAAATGCGGCGAGTGCAGGTCGGCTGTAATATTTTTCTCTTCGTTCCGGACGCCGAGCCGGTAGAAACAGGCCGGAACCTGTTGGGCATAACGGGCAAAATCTTCCACAGTCATACGAATATTTAGTTCCACTACATTTTCTTTCCCGAGGTATTCTTCAGCAGCCTGGCGGGCAATGGCGGTAACCTTCGGATTGTTTTTTAGAAAAGGATAGCCTTTGTCGATAACCACGTTGCATGTGCAACCGTGAGCACGGGCAACAGACTCAGCGGTTTCTGTGATAAGCTTGTGAACTTTCGCGCGCCAGCTTTCGCTGAAGGTCCTGAGCGTGCCCCGAACGATTACTTCCGAAGGAATGATGTTGTGTGCCCCGGCGGCGATTACTTTTCCGAACGAAAGCACAACAGGTAATACCGGCGGCGTCTTTCTGCTGACGATGCTTTGCAGCGAAACAATAATTTCGGCCATAGTCAGAACCGTGTCATCCACCTTGTCAGGGATGGCGGCATGGCCACCTTTTCCGCGGATATATAGATTAATCTCGTCGCTGGAGGCCATGTACATGCCACTGCGGAAACCCACTTTGCCAGCTTCGATGTCGGGATAAACATGCTGGCCAAGGATGACATCGACCCCGGGATTTTCCAGTACACCTGCCTCAATCATTTTTAAAGCACCACCGGGAAGTTTTTCTTCAGCCGGCTGAAAAATAAATTTTACACTTCCTTCAAATTCGGATTTTCGTTTGTTAAGAATTTTTATCGCCCCGAGCAAACAGGTGGTGTGCACATCGTGCCCGCAGGCATGCATAACATTTTTATTCAGCGAGCGGTAAGGCACCTCGTTTTCTTCCGTAATAGGTAAGGCATCTATATCTGCTCTTAACGCCACCACTTTTTTCTCAGGAATCAGGCCTTTAATAAGTCCGGTAACGCCATGGCCTGCCACGTTTGTCTGATGTTCGATGCCCCACGAGGTGAGGAGTTCCGAAATGTAAGCAGCGGTTTTCTCCTCCTCAAAGCTCAGCTCGGGATGAGCATGCAGATACCGCCGAATATTTACTAACTCCCCGGCCATAGCTGCAATATCGGTTTTTATTTTTTTGATTTCAGACACTGTCCTTTTTTTGTTTCTCACAAAAATAAGACTATTTGGGAAATAGCGAAATTGTCAGGTTAATTACGATTAAATCGTGTTTCTAAGAAAAGGCTCTGTTTTTTCAGTGGCTTTAAAATTATTTCAACGATTTCTATAACTTTGCAAAAAGGAATGTTTTGAAAAAAGTCCTGCTCATTCGTTTTAGCTCCATTGGCGACATTGTCCTCACAACGCCTGTCATCAGAGCATTAAAAACCCAGCTCAGTTGCCAAATCCATATCCTTACCAAAGAAACATACCGGTCGATTTTCGATACTTCTCCTTATGTTGATCAGGTACATACTTTCCGGGAAAAATTAGATGAAGTAATTCCACAACTTCGCAAAGAAAATTTTGAGTTTGTCGTTGACCTTCACAAAAACATGCGCTCGTTTCAAATAAAAAGAGCGCTGAAAAAGCCTTCTGCCTCTTTTCCCAAAGTTAATATTGAGAAATGGCTGATAGTTAATTTCAAAATTAACCGGCTGCCGCAGCAACACATTGTGGACCGCTACTTTAAGGCGGTAGAATCGCTTGGTGTGAAAAACGATGGAAAGGGGCTGGATTATTTCATTCCGGAAAAAAATTATGCGGATTTAAATGATTATCCACTTCTAAAGAAAAAACCTTTTGTTGCCTTTGCCGTTGGTGGCAGGCATTATACTAAGATATTCCCTGCTCAAAAGGCCGCTGCTATTATCAGTTGTTTACAACATCCGGTGGTTTTGTTGGGGGGAAAAGATGACCGTGAAAACGCCGAGCAGATAAAAGAAATGTGTTCGCATGATCGTGTTATGAATGCCTGTGGCCGCCTTAATTTGCACCAATCATCGTCTCTTATACGGCAGGCCGCTTTAGTAATAACCAACGACACGGGATTGATGCATATTGCTGCCGCTTTTAGGAAACCGGTCATCAGTATTTGGGGAAATACCATCCCCGAATTCGGCATGTATCCTTACGAGCCTGGCGAAGAGTACAAGGTTGTAATAGCACAGGTGGAAAATCTCAAATGCCGTCCCTGTAGTAAAATAGGCTACAAAAAGTGTCCCAAAGGGCATTTTCGATGCATGATGAATCAGGATGAAGATTTCATCGTTCGTGAAGCTGAACGGTTGCTGGCGTTATAGCGAATGAAACCCGCACATTCTCAATCATTCACATGGCGGCTATCCATCACCTGTACCGCTTTTTTGAAAATAGGATCGATTTCATGATAAATAGGATAAAACCCTTTCGCATTTAAAATATTCCTGCCCACATAAGCCTTAAAAAGAATTTTGATTTTGCTTTCCGACAGTCTGACTTTCCGGGGACTTCCGGTGATCCCTTTATCTTTGACATAAGCCACCAAATCCCGATACTCTTTATTACTCATGTTAAATCCCTTGTCGAAGCTTTTGAATTTCTTAAATTTACGCAATTGCGCACGATGGTTATCGGTATATTCAAAAGCAAACTGAAAAATCAGGCCTTTGTTAGCGAGGATATTATAAAAAGAATGAATAGTATCCACGGCAAGCGGGACATAAATATCCGGCATAATACCGCCGCCGCCATAGACCACTTTACCATCGGGGGTGGTAAACTTCAACGACTTGTTAAATTTAATACTGTCCGGATGTTGCATTTCGCCATCAAGATAACGGTGATAAGCTTCGGCATAATAAGCCTTAAAGTCATCTTTTTTATACGGTTTCTGTATACAACGTCCGGTGGGCGTATAGTAGCGGGCTACGGTCAGCCGCAGTGCCGAGCCATCGGGCAGCCGAAATTGTTCCTGTACCAACCCTTTTCCAAACGAACGACGACCTATCACAACACCTACATCGTTGTCTTGCAATGCGCCGGTAACAATTTCGGCTGCAGAAGCAGTTCCTTCGTTAATTAAAATGGCTACGTCGGTATGTTTCAATTGCCCTTTGCTCGTGGACATTGCAACCGTCTTTGGCCGATGAAGTCCTTTGGTGAAAACAATAATCTTTCCTTTGGGAAGAAATTCATTAGCCACCTGGATAGCTGCACTCAGGTAACCTCCCGGATTATCGCGCAGGTCAAGAATCAGTTTTTTCATTCCCTCTTTTTTCAGTTTTCTCACTGCATGGTCAAACTCTTCATAAGTGGTGGCAGAAAATTTATTCAGCTTGATGTAGCCCAGTTGCTTGTTGACCATATAAGCAATATCGAGGCTGTACGTCGGAATGGTACCTCTTGTAATGGTGAAATGAAGGAGTTTGGGAACGCCGCGCCGGTAAATAGTTACCTTTACTTTGGTTCCTTTTTTCCCTTTCAGTTTATGCATAGCTATATTGTTGGTAACATGCACGCCGGCCACCAGCGTATCGTTTACTTTCACAATACGGTCGCCGGCCATAAGTCCCACCTTTTGCGACGGGCCTCCGGGAATCGGATTTATAACCATGATGGTATCATTCTCTATACGAAAGCTAATACCAATTCCCCCAAAATGCCCCAGTAACGGGTCATTCATCTCATTAAATTCTGCTGCGGTAATATACTCCGAGTGTGGATCCAGGTCGTTCATCATGCCTTTGATAGCATCGGTTTCCAAATGTTGCTGGTTTACCGAATCTACATAATTATTATCAACATAGCGGATAATCTCATCTACCTTATTGTATGCCGGCCTGCTTCCGGTAATGAAAGAAATACCACTATGCGGTGTGGTACTGCTTTGCAGCAAAAATCCCAGAACAATACCTGAGATAAGCACCAGTGCAAAAGCTATGGGCAGGTAAATACGATAATTTCTTTGCCTTTTGGTCATGACCGATAATTTTGAAGAAGATGCAAATATAAGAATAGAAAACCTTCCCTTGCAAAAGGAGGTTTTCTTTTAAGAATAATTATATTTCGGTGAATCTATCGGCGATTTTGTACCACAGAAAAGAGAGATGATTTTTCAGCCGAATCATTACCAAAAGAAATCAATAAAATCCTTGTCAAGCCAAAAAGAAACACCATTTTTGATGGATGATTCACTTTCTGGAAACATAAACGATATTGTCTATTTTTGCTCTACCAAAAGAAGATCATTTATGTTTATGAAAAAAGAAGATAAAAATCGGGTGTGTCCGGTGGAACGGGCCGGAGTCCTGGATACGCGATTCAGAAGATGGATGCAGTCACCCAAACGAATATTAAAACCTTATATCAAAGAGGGGATGCACGTGCTGGACCTCGGTTGCGGACCGGGAGTTTATACGCTGGAACTGGCAAGAATGGTTGGAGAAAAGGGAGTGGTGATTGCTGCCGATTTACAAGAGGGCATGTTGCAAATCGTTCAAAATAAAATCCAGGGGACTACCCTGGAAAAAATCATTGAGCTTCATCAAACTTCTCAGCATAGTCTGAATTTATCAACAAAAACAGATTTTATCCTTGCTTTTTATGTAATGCATGAAATTCCTGATAAAGAAATCCTTTACAAAGAATTGCATTCGCTATTAAAACCGGGAGGAAAACTGCTAATCATTGAACCGAAAGGAAATGTTTCAAAACAGGAGTTTGAAACCATGATTTTTCAGTTTAAATCATTGGGGTTTCGTTCGGTAAATTGCTCTAAAGTTTTTTTCAGTCGTACGGTATTATTACAGAAATCAAAATAACTCTGTTAACGCCGATTCCAGGGCATTTTATAAGTAAACCCGACAAGCTAACTTTAAGGCAGAAGTTGTCAGGTCAGTGAATTTAATAGTGATATTTATCCCCGCCTCATTCTTTTCTATAGGATACTGCCAGCCAGCCCATCCCCAAAACAGCCGCAATAACAGAAGCTGTCATAATTCCTACTTTGGCTATTTGCCTGAAAGCTTCGTCGCTAAAAGCCAGCTCGGAGATAAAAATAGACATGGTAAAACCAATTCCGGCCAAAAGAGCCACCCCGTAAATTTGTTTCCAACTGACCCCTTCGGGTAATGTGGCCAGTTTAAATTTAACCATGAGTCTGGAAAACAGCGAAATGCCGATGAATTTTCCCAGTACCAATCCCAGAATAATGGCAATGGCAATAGGGTGAAACATCAGATCGAAAATATTTCCTTCAACACGAACCCCTGCATTAGCGAGGGCAAAAACCGGCAAAATAAAATAAGTGGTGATGGGATGAAAAAAATATTCCAGCTTTTGCAATGGAGTTTGCGCTTCATCATTCACCTTATCAATTTCCTCAACAACAAGTGCCTGCTCTTTGGTAAGCAGCGGATTGTCATTCGGGTTTTCCTTTCTGAATTTATGCAAAAGTTTCTCCAGTTTAGAGATATAAGTATCCTCATTAATTTTGGTCCGTGCCGGAATAGTCAGCGCAATGAGTACACCTGCAATGGTAGCATGAACACCCGAAAAAAGGAAAGAGAGCCATACGCCCGAAAACCCCACAACCGCATAAAAAAGCGCCCGCCTGATACCGGCATAATTGGCAACAATAAGTACAATCATAAAAACAGCGGCAATAAACAACTCTTTGAAATCAATGGCCTTGGTATAAAAAATAGCAATCACAAGGATAGCGCCGAGATCATCGGCAATGGCAAGTGCTGTCAAAAAAATCTTCAACCGGATGTTGACTCTTTTTCCCAACATGGCCAAAAGGCCCAGGGCAAAAGCAATGTCAGTGGCCACGGGAACCCCCCAACCGTGCATCAATTCCGGTTTGTTTATCACGACGAGTGAATAAACCACAGCAGGAATAACCATTCCGCCAACAGCAGCCATAATGGGTAACGAAGCTTTTTTTACGGAAGAAAGTTCCCCCCCGATAATTTCCCTTTTTATTTCCAGACCTATCGTAAAAAAGAACAATGCCATCAGCCCGTCATTAATCCAGTGATGCAGCGACCCAATGAGTTTAAAATCGCCCCAGGTGAAGCCTGCTTTTAACTCGTACCATAAATAATGATAAGAAGAATAGTAAGAAGAGTTTGCCCAAAACAGAGCAACAATAGTTGCAAAAATCAACAAAACACCACCAATGGTTTCCTGATTGATGAATTTGGAAATACCAAAGTGGCTAATCGGTTTATTCTTCATAAAACTATAATTTATCCGGAACAGATTGCTAAAATAACAGAAAATCACAATTATAAGTACAGAAATGCTTTTCCCTCATCGTCAGTCAGCTTGTTTTAAAGGGTTTATTGTCGAACCCCATCGTGCAAATCGAGTTAAATCCCTATTTTTGCCGGAAATTGTTGATACACGATGAAGAATTTTGTTGAAGAGTTACGATGGCGCGGTATGATTCACGATGTTATGCCGGAAACCGAGGAATACATGAACAAAAACATGACATCGGGTTATGTGGGTATCGATCCCACAGCCGACTCGTTACATATCGGGCATTTGGTCGGTGTAATGATGTTGAAACATCTACAGCTCGCCGGGCATCGCCCCATTGCTCTGGTGGGGGGCGCTACCGGAATGATTGGTGACCCGTCTGGGAAATCGCAGGAACGCAGCCTGTTAGACGAAGCCACCTTGCGGAAAAATGAAAACGAACTCAAAAAACAACTATCCAAATTTCTTGATTTTGAAAGCGATGCGGAAAACCGGGCGCTGTTAGTGAACAATTATGACTGGATGAAAAATTTCACTTTTCTGGAATTTATCCGCGACATTGGCAAACACATCACGGTGAACTATATGATGGCCAAAGAATCGGTGAAGAAACGCATTAACGCCGACAGTAAAACGGGTATGTCGTTTACAGAATTTTCCTATCAGCTGGTGCAGGGCTACGACTTTTTATATTTGTATGAACACGAAAACTGTAAATTGCAGATGGGCGGCGCCGATCAATGGGGAAATATCACCACCGGTGCTGAGCTTATTCGCCGGAAACTGGGACACGAAAATGCTGCTTTCGCCCTGACCTGCCCGCTGATTACCAAAGCCGATGGCGGCAAATTCGGAAAAACAGAAAGCGGCAACGTTTGGCTCGACCCGGAGCGAACGAGTCCCTACGAATTTTACCAGTTCTGGCTGAATGTTTCGGATGAAGATGCGAAGAAATACATCAAAATATTCACTCTGCTGTCGCAGAAAGAGATTGAACAACTCATAAAAGAGCACAATGAAGCGCCGCATTTACGTCTCCTGCAAAAAACACTAGCACAGGACATTACCACTCGCGTCCACTCCAAAGCAGACTATGAAGCCGCCGTAGAAGCTTCTCAGATTCTTTTCGGGAAAGGCACTACGGAAACCCTGAAAAAATTGGATGAACGTATGCTGTTAAATGTTTTTAAAGGCGTTCCCCAGCCGAAAGTTCAGCGTTCGGAATTTGATACCGGTATCGGTTTGCTGGACTTCCTCGCTGCAAAAACCGGTATTTTCAAATCAAACGGCGAAGCCCGCCGCATGCTGAAAGACCGGGCGGTTATGATTAATAAAAACAGAGTGAACGAAAATTACCAGCTGAGTAACAATGATTTACTCAATAACAGGTACATTCTCGTACAAAAGGGCAAAAAGAATTACTTTTTAATAAAAATTGTTTAAAACATTTTTGCCTTCGTTGTGTTTCCCTTTTTCAAAGCTGTAATTTTAACTGTTGAATTAACGTAAGCGGCATGCCCGAAAAGAATTTCACGAAAGAACTGACTGCGCTGATACAGCTGTTGGACGAGCCTGATGAGCAGGTTTATGCAGCTATCCGTTCAAATATTATTGCCATGGGTGTCGTTGCGCTTCCGCTGCTCGAAGAGGCTGACAACAACACGCTGGCTCCCAAAGAATCTGCCCGCATCGAAAAAATTATGAATGCCATTCGGGTGGAAGATGTATTTGCAAAACTGAAATCCTGGGCAGAACACGACAGCCACAATTTGCTGGAGGCCTGGATACTGATTTCCAATTTTCATTCACCGGAGGATGGAAAAGAAAGTATGAAAACGCAGGTCAATAAGCTGTATCGCGATATTTGGGTGGAAATGAACAGTGAGCTGACGGCTTTGGAAAAAATCAGAGTGGTGAACCATGTTTTTTATAATGTATATCGATTTGATGCGTTGCAGGAAAAAAAGCCTGTTTTGCCGCCATATTTACTCGGAAATGTGTTGCGCATGCAAAAGGGAAATCCTCTTTCTATGGCATTGCTTTATCTGATTATCATGCAGCGGCTGAATATTCCAATGTTCGGAGTAAACCTTCCCAAACATCTCATCCTGGCCTATATGAATGGCAACATACTATCCAAACCAGTGGCCGACTACAGCGAAGAGGAGGTTTTGTTTTATTTGAATCCGTTTAACAAAGGAGCTATTTTCAGAAAAAGCGAAGTAGAACTTTTTATCCGGCAGATGAGAATTAAAGAACAGGAAAGTTTTTTTCTGCCCTGCGAAAACAAGGTTATCATCCGGAGGCTGTTGCAGGAACTAACCATGCTACACAAGAAAAACCACAACCTTACCATGACCGAGGCCATGCAGTATTTGCTGAAAGCGATAAGCTAACTGCCTCTATTAAAAAGTATTGTCGGTTTCCTTTGCTTTTATCTCATACCAACCGTTTCCAAAAATTCCAGCACATTTTTTTCGATGCGTGCCGGAGTATTTCGTGCATCGGAGCAGTGAAATTTCTCACCGGTAATCTGCTCATAAAGTTCGATGTATCGTTCGGAAACACTTTCCACAAAATCATCGGTCATTTCGGGAACAGCCTGCCCCGACTGCCCCTGAAAACCATTTTCCATGAGCCATTCACGTACAAACTCTTTGGAAAGTTGCCGTTGCGGCTGTCCTTTTTTGAAATTTTCCTCATAACCCTCAGCATAAAAATAGCGAGACGAATCGGGTGTATGGATTTCATCAATCAGGTAGATTTTCCCATCGACTTTCCCAAATTCGTATTTGGTATCCACGAGGATAAGTCCCTTTTCGGCAGCTATTTGGCTCCCTCTTTCGAAAAGCAGGCGGGTATATTTCTCAAGCAGCGCATAGTCTTCTTCCGATACCAATCTCTGCCGGATAATTTCTTCTTTGGAAATATCCTCATCATGTCCTTCGTCGGCTTTGGTGGTAGGCGTGATGATGAGTTCCGGAAAGCGCTGGTGTTCTTTCATACCATCGGGAACAGGGACGCCGCAAATCTCACGGGCACCTTTTTTGTAGCTGCGCCACGAACTGCCGGTGAGGTATCCGCGGATAATCATCTCCACCGGAAAGGTGTCGCAATAGCGCCCTACCGTAACCATCGGATCGGGCGTAGCTATTTTCCAGTTGGGTACAATATCGGCCGTGGCATCCAAAAATTTAGCGGCAATCTGGTTCAGCACCTGTCCTTTGTATGGGATACCGCGCGGCAGTACCACATCAAACGCTGAGATACGGTCGGTGGCCACCATCACAAGGTATTTGTTATCAATATTATACACATCACGCACTTTGCCGTGGTAAA
>CAZRAW010000023.1:0-24577 GCA_964598065.1 uncultured Lentimicrobiaceae bacterium | reverse complement strand
GCTCTTGGATTAGCCCCGGATTTAAGGCCTTTAAAAAATGTATAAGTTTATCCCGTTTTAAGTATAAGATACTAATTATGGTTGATAAGGAACGACTTTTAGAGTCTGTCTATAAGGTCAGGTGTTTGGTTCAGAATGTTCGAGTTCATAGCTTGCCCCGCTTTAAGCGGGGAAGAAATCGGATATTATGGACAGACACTATTTAACCATCAACTTTTTCACCTGTTTTATGTTTCCTGCATCGACTACCATAAAATACAGCCCGGGGTTGAGGCCCCCCAAACCAAAATGCAGGCGGTTTATTCCTCGTTTGAAAGCACCTTTGTAAAAAGCCCTGACTTTGCGACCGGTTAAATCAAAAAGGGATATTTCTCCTGTGGAAGGTTGGTTCATGTTCCATCGCACATCAATTCCCGAAGTAGCAGGGTTGGGATAAATCAACAGATTTTCTCCGGCTCTGTTTTGTTCGTTTTGCTGGACGCCAAGAATAAAATCGGGCCGTGTCAGCCTTTTGGTCGTATAAAGTCTGTATTCTCCCGGTGTAAGCATAATGGCAGCAGTTGTATTGGTTACATTGATGGAGTCGCCGCTAAAGTAATTATACCACCAGCCTGTTTTTTGAAAATTGGGTGTAATGCTTTGCTGTGTTACACCGAAATTACCCAAAACCGTAACATCCATATCCGTACCAGTCAAATGAATTTGTTTTGTAACGCCACTCACATCGAGATTATAGTTTTTTGTCCGGAAAACAGGCTGCGTCTCTTTCAGATGTATCAAAGCAGACCAAACGCCATATAGATGTTTCCGGTTGGGATTGTCGTAATAGTTCCACAAAACAGGCTTGGGATCAGTGCGGCATCCGTCGTTTAACGTGCCGTTTTGACATTGGTTTATGGAAATATCGTACCCCAGTTCGCCAAACATCCAAATCATTTTCGGTCCGGGAATGGTAAAGAAAAATGCTCCCGCTTCTTCCATACGTTTCAAAGCCGTAGGGATATTTTTGATGTTGTAACTGCCGGATGAATTTCCATATTGCTCATTTTTATACATAAGGCGTTCTTCATCATGACTTTCCATGTAGCCCATGACGCCGGCGGGATTATTATACCCTCGTTTTTCATAAGATATCCCTGAGAAGTCGGAACCATCTGTATATCCCATAGTAGCCTGGTTGTAACTGTAGTTTAAATTTCCCCAAACCGACATTCCGTAATCCGTCAGCACTTTTTCTTCCGAGTTTGCGGTAAAAAGTTCCAGAATCACATAAGCATTGGGCTTATATGACCAGATATGATGCGCTATGCGTTCCAGAATTTTTATACGTGACTGGTCATAAGCATATCCGTTTCCCGGAGTATTGGTAAAACCCTTGGCAAAATCGAACCGGTATCCGTCCACTTTGTATTGCGAAATCCAGTAATGGGTTACGCTATCCACAAAACGATGGGTAGCAGGGCTTTCATGATTAAAATCATATCCCCAGCTGTATTCCGGATTAGGAGAGACCTGGTTAAACCATGGATTATCGGCTGCCGGTTGGTTTTTAGCGGCATTCCAATACATCATCACAAGCGGGCAGGAGCCGTAAGCATCGTTGAGTACTATGTCCATAATAACGGCAATACCGTTTGCATGACACGAATCTACAAATGCTTTAAATGTATTTTTCGGTCCGTAATATTTGTCGGGAGCAAAATAATAATCAGGATTATATCCCCAGCTGATATTGCCCTCGAATTCGCTCACGGGCATTAATTCGATAGCGTTGATACCCAACCGTCTCAGATACCCAAGTGTGTCAATAATATCATCAAAAGTATGACCTTTTGTAAAATCGCGGACAAGAAGTTCGTAAACCACAAGGTTTTCCGGTTTGGGCGCTTTAAAATTGGTTACTTTCCATGGATATGGAGTCTGATCGGTTTGCAGAACGGTGGCAATACCGGTTGTCTTACCCTTGGGATATTTTATCAGATTAGGATATGTCTTCTGGCTTATATATTGATCGTTCCAGGGGTCGCTTACCTGGTCGGCATACGGGTCGCCAATGCGGATAGTTCCGTCAATCAGATACTGGAAAATATATTCTTTTCTCGGTATTAAACCTGTTATTTTTATCCAAAACCGGTTGCTGTCGGGTGTAATGTTCATAGCCCATTTGTCGCCCACTTCCCAGTTACTAAAATCGCCAATGGCAAATACATGCTTTTTATGAGGAGCATAGAGACATAAGACAACCGTACTGTCGTTAATATAATTAATGCCATCGCGTACTCCGGCAGGCAGGGCTTCCACATTTACAGGCCGGTTGACATAATAGTAAACGGAATCGTAAACTACACTACTGCCTTTCACCGCTTTGGCAATGATCCAGTGTCTTCCGTATTGTCGGGCTACAATTTTATAAGAAAAAGAAGAAGCCGTATCCGCTATAAGAACCTGACTATCGAGCAAGAGATAGGTGGAATCGGCATTTGAACTGTTTCCCTGTACGACGACAGTGTCATTTAAATCGACGATATCGGGGTTATTGGCGGGAAGAGTGATTTGCACGTTGGTACCGGCCTGGTAAACGTTATAAAAAATATCACTGCCATCAGTGTTTCTTCCGGTTTTGGAACCATCCGCTGAGCGAAAAACAAAAGCCATTTTCAGGATTTTTTCGCTCGAAGGAACACCGTAATAAGCTCTTATGGAAGGTGCTATTTTTAACTGCCAAAGATTGTTACCCAAATAGGTCATTTTACAGGCGGGAATATTTACATCCCATTTGGCTTTCACATACTTCCAGTCTGATGAAGAGGTGCTTTTGTTAGTAATTACACCGGTGTGAGCGTACACATCTCCGGTAAAGCCTTTCAGCCCGGCATTTCCTTTTGATGCATCAAAAGTAATAGTAACGGAATCCGATGCGACAGGAAGAGCGGGTTTGGCGGTAATCACCTGGGCATAAATTCCTAATGTGCTGAGAAGTGTCAGAAAGAAACCGAGAGTAATTTTTTTTATCATGATTAATATTTTTCGTATTTAAGATGTGATACGAACTTCAAAATTCTAAAATTGTTTACCATTGGCATCCCACCGGAAATCGGCGTTCGATATTCGAAAGACAGAAACGGAGCCCCCTTTGGGACAAACCAAAGCCTCCTTACTTAGAAAGGTGGATTATTTACTTATCACAGCCATCTTTTGGTGTAAATTTGAATTTGTGAATTAATCAGGTTAAAATCAACAGACTGATAAATTTTAACATGCCTTCTCCGTTTAATGTACTTATAGATAAAAAGTATCAGTAGCCGGGGAAGTCTATTCCCGGCTACTGATACTTATGAAATTTAATTTTTTATCAATTTGTATTTATAAACGGTATGGCTTAAGTCAAGAACAACGGTATAATTTCCGGCGACTGCCACATGGATATTAGCCGCGTTGGCTTGTAATTTGCCATCCTGATTATTACTTCCGTAATTTAAGGACCAACCGCCGTTTGCTCTGAATTTTATGTCGCCAACGTTTAAGTTCAGGGTAACGGTCCACAGTTGAGTAGCCGGACTATAGTGCATAGGTGTACCTGTACTCCATCCGCCCGGAGTAGCATCACCAATCAACCCCCACGTAGTTTTCAAATATGCCCAGGTGAGTGCCTGAGTATCGACGTTAAATTTGTAGAAACCAGAATCGGGTACCGATAAATTACCACCAGTAGTACTCAGAGTTCCCGGTGAACTTCCTGAGCCATAATCGGTATGGCTCCAATCGCGGGCGCTGGTAAATTTAAATTCCCCTGCAGTAGCCATATAAATATAACCTTCATAGCGATTATCACTGTTCAATGATCCGATAGAGTCGGCAGCAGCAGGATTCCAGCCCTGATAAGCACCGGGAACATAAAGCTGAGGATAAACAGGGGGAGTATAAAACGGGGTAACGGTAACGTTTACCGGTTTGGAAAATGTCGTATCCACGTTACTATTTATAATAGCGAATACCCGAAAGGAAACCTTAAGCGTAAGTGGAACTTCAGGATCCTGCTCGAGCAACAGGATTTTGCTGTTTAAAGCATTAACAACAATCTGTAAACTGTCTTTACTTTTAGTGTGTCCGACAATCATGGCATTTTGAAAATTGTTACCTTGATTATCTACCTGAAAGTAGTAATCGATAGCTGCATTAAAGCCATAGCTGGCGGGAGACCAGGTAAAAAGCAGGGTACTATCCCTGTTTGCCTGTGTGAGAGTCAGAGAAGCACCATCGGCAAGGCTTTTCAGCTCTGGAGCGTTTATGTTCTTCGGGTTCAGTACAACTTCGGTTCCCTGTTTTTGGCAGGAAGAAAAACCAATCATGGTTGCCAGTGTCAGAATTAATATTGATATCTTTTTCATTTGATTCAATTTTAGAGAATTAATAACCTGGATTTTGAACTAAATTAGGATTAGCCGCTATGTCTGAAGCGGGAATAGGATAAAGATTGTAATGGCTATCGGTAGCTATACCGGCTTTAACGCCACCTTTCCAAGGCCACAGGTAGCTTCCTCCGGTGAATTTACCAAAACGGATAAGGTCGGTTCTTCTTTGAGCTTCCCAATAAAGTTCACGGGCTCTTTCGTTTAAGATAAAATTAAGTGTAAGATCACTAGCTGTAATATTTCCGGAATCATTACCATAAGCTCTTTCACGAATCTTGTTGATATAGCTTACTGCAGTTGCCATGCTGCCACCGGTTCCGCCTCTTACAACGGCTTCTGCATACATAAGATATACGTCTGCCAGTCTGAACAACGGGAAATCAGTATCGACGAAAGTGAGGTCTGAGCCCGGAGCCCCTGTTGAAGTAATGTTTTTCCATTTAGTAACGGCATAGCCATCGGTAAACTTGCCCACATCGTTAATTTCCAGACTTTGTCCCTTGGTATAAAACATAGCGCGATGGTCTGTTTTTCCCGAAGGATCGGCAAATTTATCCACCAGGGCGCTGGTAACACGTGTTCCTGCCCATCCCCCATCAATACCAAAATTGGCCGGATTCATACTTCCGCCTACAGCGGCATGAATGATAAAGGTGGTGCCGCCCCAGGTTCTGGTATGGATGCCATTGTAGTTAATAGAGAAGATAATTCCCTCGCGGTTGATGTCATTGTCAGCTAAAAACAAATCTGCGTATGTAGGGTCCAGTGAATAGCCGGCGTTGATAATCTTATTACAATATGTAATAACGTCGGTATTCATTTCCTGACCGGTAAAAACTTTTGCATTCAGATATAGTTTGGCAAGCAGCATCCAGTCGGCTGCTTTGTCTGCACGACCATATTCATTCTGACGGGCATCAATCAAATTGGGTAAAATAGCTTTCAGTTCGGATACGACGTAATTAAACAAAAATTTACGTGATTTCTGTTTGGGGAAGAAAGTTCCTCCCACGGGGTCTTTTTCCGTTACAAACGGAACGCTTCCAAACTCATCAATGGCATGGTAGTAACTCAATGCGCGCATAAAGCGGGCTTCGGCACGGTAATGAACAATTTTAGCTTTTAAAGCAGCGCTCACTCCTCGTTTGGTTAGTTTGGCATCGGTAGTTTGACGCAGGAACTCATTAGTAAGCGAGATTTGATAAAATACACGATAGTAAAAAGCTGTGATAAAAACATCGCTGGAACCCCAGTCCTGATTGTGAAAATTTTTAATAGTTTGGTCATTCCATGAAATAACCGCTTCATCGGTAGGAAGTTCTTCAAGATACCACAATCCGCGCAGGTATTGTCCGAAACCTTCGTCAATACCGCTAATATCAGGTTCTCCTGAAGGGCCTTCCTGACCTGATACTGCCAGCCCGGCATATATTTTTGCCAGGGCTTCTTTGTAAGCTCCCGGTTTGTTGAACACCGTTGCAGAAGTTACGGTTTTAGGGTCCAGTGGCACTGTATTCAGGTCTTTGGTACATGAGGAAAGTACAAAAGCCAAGCCGGCCAGCATTACTAATCTATAATATAATCTGTACATAGTCTTTAATTTTTATCGTTTAAAATTGGAGGTTTACGCCAAATACAAATGTTCTCGGTCTCGGGTAGATGTTGTTGTCAATGCCATTACTTACTTCCGGGTTGATACCGGTGTATTTCGTAATTACAAAAGCATTGTTCACAGTAAATGACACCCCCAGATTTACAGGTGATTCATCACTTTTATTCATGTTTTTGAAAAGATAACTTAAAGTTATGTTATCCATTCTGAAGAAAGAGGCGTTTTGAATATAATAATCGGACAAATATTGCGGATTATAAAAACCTGTTTTCGTAACATCGGTAGTAATATTGCTCAAATAAGGACCTTCGGGACGATATAACCGACGGTAAACACCATTCATGGAACTTACGTTGTTGTAAACGTAGTTGCCAAAATTAGCCCGGCCGGCGAATGAGAAATTCCAGTTTTTATACTGTAAACTCGAACTGATTCCAAAATAAAATTTAGGAGCGGGATCTTCATAGTGATATCTGTCGGCATTGGTTATTTGTCCATCTCCGTTCCGGTCAACATAAAGACCTTCGATGGGCTTGCCGTTTTTGTCATACACCTGCTGATAAACGTAAAACGAATATGCAGGATAACCAACACTGTGGATTTGAATTGTGTTACCTACTCCACCAGAAATACCGCCTACGTTCACACCAAGATAGTTGGGATTGTTGGTAGCGGTCAGTTTGGTAATTTTGTTGGTGTTGGATGATGCATTAAAGCCTAATGACCATACCACATCTTTTTTAGAAATAATTACACCATTAATTGAGAATCCAACACCTTTGTTTTCCAAATCGCCGATGTTTGTCAGCAAATAGTTGGTCAGGTTAGAGCCTGCAGGTACCGGAATAAAGTTAAGGAGGTCTTTGGTTTTTCTGTAATATAAATCGAGAGAACCGTAAATACGGTTTTGCAGAAAACCGTAATCCACGCCAATATTATAGGTGGTGGTTTCTTCCCATTTGATATCGGGGTTGTATCCTTCCGGACGTAATGTCAGATAAAATATATTACCGAGCTGGTAGGCTGCATTACTTTGGCTAAGCGTATAACGGGGAAGATAGGGATAATTACCCTGATTGATGTTTTGCTGACCGGTAATACCATAACCTAATCTCAACTTTAATTGCGACAAAACATTTTTGGTTGATTTCATCCAGGGTTCGTCGATAATACGCCAGGCAAAAGCCATCGAGGGAAAGAGTCCCCAGCGGTTGTCAGGTGCAAAACGGGAAGTTCCGTCATTACGCAAGGTGAAAGTTAACAGATAACGGTCTTTAAAGGAATAATTAAACCTGCCAAAGAAAGAGATAATGTAATACTCTGTCGGATGGTTGATAGTATCCATATTCCAGGTATGCGTATAATTTCCGTTCAGAGAATAGTCTTTTCTATAGAAATGTTGCCAGGAATAACCCGCCATCACGTTAAAATGGCTGTGGATACTCGTAACCTCTTTATTATAGTTAAGGTAAAAATTCAACAGGTCGTTTTTCTTTTGTTGCGTGTAAGAGTTGTAAACACCACCGCCATGAACGGCATCATAAGTCCATGAGGCATCTTCAGGCACAATATAAGTTCCTTTACTTTTCGAGTGGTCGTAAGCAAGATTCAGATGTGCACTCAATTCGGGGATAAAATGAAATTTATAATCCAATTTTAAATTTCCGATAAGGCCACTCACATTTGAACGATTATTAGTCAGGTTTAACAAAGCAACCGGGTTGGTAGTAGCGAGTGAAACAGGAGTACCATTGGCCTGTGTCAAGGTGTAATATCCGCCATAGTTGGTAGTAGTTGAATCGGGAGTACCATCGGGCTGGTTATAATAAACAGTGTAAGTGGAATCCGATTTCACCGGTCTTGTAGGGTCCATCTGTATGGCTGCGCCAATAGCTCCCTGGTTGGCAAAACGGTTTTTCACGAAAACACCCTGAATATTTAAGGCAACTTTTAAATGGTCTTTAAAGAAACTCGGGGTTAAAGAAGCTGCTAAGGTGGTGCGCTTCAGATTGCCGGTTTTTAAAATACCATCCTGGTCGGTGTATCCGACGGAAAACCTATAAGGTAAAGTTTTGTAAGCGCCGGTCAGGCTGACATAATGATCCATTCCAAAAGCATTTTTGAAAATTTGATTCTGCCAGTTGGTGCTACTGTTCCCGAGAAGTTTCAATACATCGTCCTGGCCTTTATATCTGGTCTCAATTAGCGACTTAAAGCCGGAAGCGCTGAATACACTTTCTTTTTTTGCTGCCGTATAGAAAGAAAATTTACCGGAATAATCAATACGCAGCGGTTGTCCAATCCTTCCTTGTTTGGTAGTAATAATGATAACGCCGTTGGAAGCTCTGGAACCGTAAATGGCGGTAGCAGAAGCATCTTTCAATACGGTAAAAGTGGCAATATCTTCCGGATTGATGCTGTTGAGCGGACTCCTCATTCCGGCAATTCCACTGTTGGCAAGCGGCACGCCGTCCACTACGATTAAGGGATCGTTACTGGCCGAAAGCGAAGAACCTCCTCTGATACGGATAACAGACCCGCTTCCGGGAGCTCCCCCATTGGTTGTGATTTGCACACCGGCAACTTTCCCTGCTAACAATTCAGCGGGAGAGGTAATAGCTCCTTTGTTGAAACTTTTGGAACTGATTGCTACAACCGAACCTGTAGCATCCTTTTTTTTCACAGTACCATAACCAATCACAACCAACTCATTTAAATTGGAAACGGTGGGTTTCAATTTAACGTTTACCGTGGTGTTGGGCTGAACAGGAATCGTTTGAGCTTCGTAACCAACATAAGAAAATACCAACATAACATTTCCATTTACCTGGATGCTGTATTTTCCATCCAAACCGGTAACAGTCCCTGTTGTGGTACCTTTAACCTGAACGGTTGCTCCGGGCAACGGAGATCCGTTCGTTGCATCTACAATGATACCCCGAACCGTTCCGCTCTGGGCCATTGCTGTCGATATCCCCAAGATAAGCAGGAGTATCAACATCACTGAATTCGTAAAAAACTTTTTTAGCATAACGTGTTTTTTTTAATGAAAACTTTTTGTGTTTTTTAATTATTGAAATTAAGATTCAACGGGCTTACGCGTTTTCAAAATTGCATTTACTTATATGAAGCGTGTGGCTCGTTTCACATTAAATTCAATATCGGCTTCTATTACTGTTAATTAATAATTGATGCCAGTTTGAACAAAATTAATCGATTTTTATTTAGTATCTGTTAAATTTTTTTAGAAAGATTTAACAGATACTTAATGTTAAAAAACAACATACTAATGCACAGGAAGATACGTGCTAATTCCGTAAAAAAGAAAAATGTTACTTCATTCCGTGAAATCCAATCTGCAAACGATTGAAACAGGGTTTTTAAACATATATAAAGATTGTGTTGTAAATTTTTCTGATTTCCTTTCCGGGAAAGGGTTTCATAATAAAAAAACGGTCATTTGGGAGAGTGCGTTTTATCAGATGAGAATTCTGCTGGCTCTTTTTTCGTTAATGCATGAGGCTCCAGGCTGCTTCCAACATGCCAAACAATAATTAGTGTCTGTCCATAAAGTCAAGAGCCTGGAATAGAAAGTTCACTAACAAGGCTTGTGAGTTTTGAGTATCGGGATGGCTGGTATGAAAAACGGGTATAACAGCTTGTCCCGCTTTAAGCGGGGAAGTTAGCGGACTTTATAGACAGACTCTAATTAATGACTTATCCACGCTAAATGTGATAGTTAGCCTTGATTCTTGGGCCGAACTCAGGTTTATAAGCAGATTGCCTACTTTTGCATGCCGGTGTAAATATGGAAAAACAACCAAAACAACAGATGCTTTCATGGCTGATTCTTTTTGGCCTGATGCTGACGTGGGGCAGCTCTTTCATTCTGATGAAACTTGCTCTCCTCTCTTTTACGGGAACGGAAGTAGGGCTGTTGCGCGTTGTTATAACTTTTCTTTTTCTGCTACCTTTTGCCTTGCGGCACGTAAAGAACGTTGACAGGAAATATTTCTGGCCGCTCTTTATTTCGGGCATTATTGGTAGCGTTATTCCGGCTTTGTTGTTTGCCATTGCCGAGACACGTATTGAAAGCGGTTTGGCGGGCACGCTTAACTCGCTTACGCCGCTTTTTACCCTGCTTATCGGGTTGGCTTTTTTCAGGTTTTCAACGCGATGGGTCAACGTGTTCGGTGTTTTTGTCGGACTAATGGGCGCAGCCGGGCTTATTGTTGCCAGTTCCAATGGCCGTTTGGATGGGGATATCTGGTACTCTTTTCTTGTAGTTATTGCTTCTGTTTGCTATGCTATCAATGTAAACTTAGTGAAAAAATATTTTAAAGGGCTGGACTCCCTGCAAATTACCGCCATGACCTTTTTCTATGTCGGTGTTCCAACTTTGATCTATGTGCTGCTGTTTACACGCATTCCAAACATGCTTTGGACAGAACCCAGGTCGTGGAGGGGAATGGGCTACCTTGCCATCTTATCTATTGTAGGGACAGGTCTTGCCCTCATCGCTTTTAATAAGCTGATTAAAATGAATAGTCCTGTTTTTGCTTCTTCAGTGACTTATGTGATTCCTATTGTGGCCATCATGTGGGGCATTTTGGATGGGGAACGATTTTCCGTTGCTTATTTTTTCTGGATGATTTTAATTCTCGGCGGTGTATTTCTTGTAAATGCCAAACCGCGATTAAAATTAAAAGCCGGACAACAGAATTATTTTGCAAAAAATAAATAGCAAAGATTTGTTAATTGGATTTTTTTAGTATTTTTGCACCTCCAAATTTTTGACAGTAAAAAAGACAAATCAGGATGTACGCAATTGTTAATATAGCCGGGCAACAGTTTAAAATTGAACAGGGTCAGGAGATTTTTGTTCACAGACTCGAAGGTGAAGAAGGCGCCAATGTGGAATTTGATCAGATTCTTTTGGTAGATAATGATGGCGAAATAAACGTAGGGACACCTAACGTAGAGGGCGCCAAAGTAAATGGAAAAATACTTTCTCATGTGAGAGGCGATAAAGTGAAAGTCTTTAAGAAGAAAAGAAGAAAAGGCTATCAGAAAGAGTCAGGGCATCGCCAGGATTTGAGTAAAGTTATTATTGAAAAAATTACTTTTTAACGCAAAAAAATTTAGAAAATGGCTCATAAAAAAGGAATGGGGAGTTCCCATAACGGACGCGAATCGGAAAGTAAAAGATTAGGAGTAAAAATCTATGGAGGTCAAATTGTGAATGCAGGCAATATTATTGTCCGTCAGAGAGGTACCGTTCATCATCCGGGCTTGAATGTAGGAATGGGGAAAGACCATACGCTTTTTGCCCTGAGGGATGGTGTTGTTGAATTTCGTAAAAGAAAAAACGATCGCTCTTATGTGAGCGTAATGCTTCCGCAGGAGGAAAAATAATTCTTGAATATACAAAAAAAGCCCGGCTTCAGCCGGGCTTTTTTTGTATATATCAGATACTAAAACAGGTAAAAACAGGTCGAAAATCGAAGATAATGGTTATTTTTGCATGAAACATCATCAATGAAGACAAAAAAAGAGATTGTAAACGATTGGTTGCCGCGTTATACCGGTTTGCCCCTTGAAGAATTCGGGAAATATATCCTGTTGACAAATTTTACCCAGTATCTGGAGTTGTTTGCAAAATGGCACGATGTGAAAGTCTATGACAGAAGCCGGCCGATGATGACCGTAACTTCCGGAGACATAACCATGATTAATTTTGGAATAGGGAGTGCAAATGCTGCCACCATTATGGACCTGCTTGTAGCTATTGAGCCAAAGGCCGTTTTGTTTCTCGGGAAATGCGGCGGGTTGAAAAAGAAAAATAAGGTGGGTGATTTGATCCTGCCCATTGCTGCCATTAGGGGCGAAGGGACTTCTAATGATTATTTTCCCTCAGAGGTTCCCGCCTTGCCGGCATTTAATCTGCAAAAAGCCATCTCTACTACCATTCGTGATTTTTCGAGAGATTATTGGACAGGAACGGTTTTTACCACAAACCGCAGAGTATGGGAACATGATCAAAAATTTAAAAAGTTCCTGCGTGAAACGAGAAGTATGGCTATAGATATGGAAACAGCTACCATTTTTATCGTGGGTTTTGCCAATAAAATTCCCACCGGAGCGTTGCTGCTTGTTACCGACCAGCCGATGATTCCCGAAGGAATTAAAACTTCAGAAAGTGACCGTAAAGTGAACGAACAGTTTGTGGAAATGCATGTCAAAATCGGAATTAAATCACTGGAGCAGCTGATAAACAAAGGTCTTACCGTTAAACATTTAAGATTTTAAGCCAATTGAACGCAAGTCAGATATTTGATGCCCTAAAAAAGAAAATTTTCAGCCCTGTCTATTTTTTTTACGGGGAAGAGCCTTTTTATATCGATGAGTTAACTAACTACATAGAGAAAAATGTGCTGGATGAAGCTTCCCGTGAGTTTAATCAGAGTATTGTTTATGGTCTGGATGTGAGCGCCCGCGATGTGGTAGATTTGTCACGTCGTTTCCCAATGATGAGTAATTATCAGGTAGTTATTGTCAAAGAAGCTCAGAATATTCAGGACTTTGAACAGCTGATAGATTATTTTGAAAAGCCGTCTGAGACAACGATCCTAATTATTAATTACAAATACCGGAAGCTGGACAAACGGAAGACGCTTTACAAAAGGCTGGACATATCGAAGAAAGTGGTGCTTTTTGAATCTTCCAGGGTTTATGATAATAACATTCCCGGCTGGATATCGGAAAGAGTGCAGATGTTGGGCCACACCATCAATCCCAAATCGATTAGCATGCTCACCGAATTTCTCGGAAATGACCTAGGCCGGATTAATAACGAACTAAACAAATTAACAATTAACCTGAAACCCGGGGAAGCCATTACCGAAGACCTGATTGAACAGAACATTGGAATTAGCAAGGATTTTAACGTTTTTGAATTTACAAAAGCTCTCGGTAAAAGAGATATTTTCCATGCTTTGCGTATCATTCAGTATTTTGAAGCTAACCCCAGACAAAATCCTTTGCAAATGGTAAACGTTTTGTTATACACCTTCTTTATGAAGGCGCTGCTGTATCATCAGTTGAAAAATGAAAACAAAAATACCATTGCAGCAAAGTTGGGTATTTCGCCGTTTTTTGTGAATGATTATCGTATGGCTGCGCAGAATTACGGCCCTTCCAAAATAAAAGAGATTATATCGGGGATTCGTCAGCTTGACTTAAAGAGCAAAGGGTTTGGCGCTACCGATACCGGCTCTTACGGGCCCCTGAAAGAATGGGCCTTCCGGGTTGTTTCCTGAAAGGGGATTCTTGAATTCCGTAAGTCGGAGAAATATCGTCTTGAAATAATGAGACTCCCACACCAACGCTTGCGCACAAGCTTTCGCCTGTTGGCTCGGAGATAAACGAAGGATTATTATTACCGTTTAATTCTGAGCCACCTTTGGGAAGAGAAGGGCATGGGTGTGGCGCGAGGATCATGTGAATCAAGGAGATACTTGTTCTATAATAGTTTAAACTTTTTTTATAAATAGCCCCTAATTATTGAATATACGGTTAATTGTTACAGAATATTTTTCCTGAATATATGTCCGTTTCAGTTTTAGATTAGATGTTATTTCTCCGGTTTCGATAGTCCATTCGTGGTCGAGCAGCTCGAATTTTTTAATCTTTTCCGTATTGCCAAAATACTCGTTATAAGCACTTACTTCTTTTTTAAAGCGCGAAATAATATCCGTTTGATTTATGATTGTTTCATTACTATCGAAAGGAATACCCTTTTCGTGGCACCAGCTTTCGAGGTATTCAAAATCTGGAACAATCAGGGCTGCGGCGAACTTTTGGTTTTCACCGATGACCATCATCTGGTCGATAAAAGGAGATTCTTTAAATTTATTTTCAATCAGTTGGGGAGAAATGTATTTTCCCATGGAAGTTTTAAAGATTTCTTTCACCCGTCCGGTAATTTTCAATAAACCGTTTTCATCAATATTGCCCCGGTCGCCGGTATGCATCCAGCCATCGATAACGGTTTCGTTGGTAAGATCAGAATTTTTGTAATAGCCGGTCATCACACTGTCCCCTTTTACAAGAATTTCACCTTGTTCCGAAATTTTAACTGTAAGATTTTTCAGCGGAACGCCTACTGTACCCACTTTCCTTTCGCCGGGGGTAAATGTGTTCACGGCAATTACAGGTGAGGTTTCGGTCATGCCGTAGCCTTCCAGCAACGGAATACTTGCCGTGTTGAAAACCTTTGCAAGACGAGGTTGAATGGCAGCGCCACCGGATACGACAGCACGCATATTTCCGCCGAGGGCTTCCCGCCATTTAACATAAATCAGCTTGTCATAAAATTTGCGTTTTATATGAAAAACAAAGTCCTTTTTGTCATATTCAAATTTATCGCCCAATTCAACCGCCTTGAAAAACAACCATCGGGGAACCGGCTTTAGGTTTCTTCCTTTTGCCAGTATCTTATCGTAAACTTTTTCCAGCAAACGGGGTACCGTTGTCAGGATATGGGGTTTTATTTCCTGAATATTTTCGGCAATTGTTGCCATATTTTCGGCATAATAAATTGAAACGCCAAGATAAAGCAAAATGTAAATGTTTGTCCGTTCGTAAACATGGCAAAGCGGAAGGTAACTCACTGCCCGCGAAGTTTCGTCCACCGGAAACACGTGATACAGGTTCATCACATTGCTCAGAATGTTTTTGTGCGAAAGCATGACCCCTTTAGGACTGCCGGTGGTGCCGGAGGTGTAAATAATGGTAGCCACCTCCTCCTCACGAATACCGGCCTTGATTTTTTTTAGATTTTCAGGATGGGTATTTTGCTTTCCCAAATCAATAAGCTCCTGTAAATTAGGAACATTATCAAAAGGTTTAAAGGTGTAAACCCCTTTAACATTAGGCGTATCCGGAACGATATATTTGATTTTTTTGAAAAGCTCGCGGCCTGAAACAAAAATATATTTTACTTCCGAATGTTTCAGGATATACCGGTAATCGTTTTCGCTGATGGTGGGATAAATCGGTACATGAATAGCGCCAATCTGGAGAATGGCCATATCGATGATGTTCCATTCCGGCCTGTTGGGAGAAATGGTAGCAATTTTGTCTTCTTTTTTAACGCCGAGTTTTAACAAACCGAAACTAATATTATCAGCCAGTTCGCGGATGGTTTTGATGTCGTATTTTACCCATTTTCCATTTTCTTTTCCTGAAAGCACATCTTCTTTTGGCTTAAAAGAAGTTTCATAATGAGGAAGGATATCAAAGATACGTTTAATTTCCATGAGTCTGGTTTTGAGTTAAAAAATAAGTTTCCGCCAAGTTATTCTTTATGTAAAATGGTTGCACTGGCCTGGGCTGTAGGCATAATTACCAGGTCGTTGATGTTAGCATGGGCCGGCAGAGTTGTGGCATAAAAGACCACTTCGGCAATATCTTCGGGATGCAAAGGTTCAAAACCTTTATAAACGCGATCTGCCCTGCTTTTGTCTCCTTTAAAACGCACCAATGAGAATTCGGTTTTTATTGCTCCCGGAGCAATTTGCGTAACTTTTATGCCATATTTTACAGTGTCGATGCGGATGCCTTTTGTGAGTGCATCGACGGCATGCTTTGTAGCACAGTAAACATTCCCATAAGGATAGACCTCTCTTCCGGCAATGGATCCGATATTGATAACATGGCCTTTTCTGCGTTCCGTCATCCCTGGCAATACGGCACGGCTAACATAGAGAAGACCTTTAATATTGGTATCAATCATGCGTTCCCAGTCATCGATTTCTCCGTTTTCAACAGTGTCCATTCCCACAGCGAGGCCGGCATTGTTTATCAGAATACCAATTTCTGCCCATTCTTCAGGTAAGTTTATCAGTGCGTTTTTTACCGCATTATTGTCTCTTACATCAAAGATGAGGGGAAGAACTTTCACGGAATAGTCTTGTGATATTTGTTTGGAAATTTTACTCAGCCGGTCGGCGCGCCGACCTGTAATAATTAAATTATGACCATTTTCAGCAAACTTCTTAGCACAGGCAAGACCGATACCGCTGGTGGCACCCGTAATCAATACAATCTCTTTCATGGGTTTTTTATAAAAAGCGAACAAAGATATAAAAAAAAACAAGACTGACTTTTTGGCTAAGATATTCGGCTTTAGTTATGTTCAAACTATATGATTTTATCAAATCAGATAGTTTTAGGATTAAAAGGGTGTTACCTGTCAGAAAAATTTTTCAGCCTTTTATAATTTGTTATGGTTTTTCATGAAAGTCAAAAAAGAACCGAGTGGATAAAAACAAAAAACCCCGGTTTGGCCGGGGCTTTTTGAATGGACAATTACAGCTTATCTCTCTGCAAACCGCAACAAAACTTTATCAACAGCTTGCGAGCGATGAGTTTTCAAGGTCTCCACCCTAAAAACACAATGTAAATATCGGGCTAAAAAAGCGGAATTTTACATTCACTATAAAGAAAATGAATGGTATTCCTTTCGTAGTAAGACTGCCTGTTAATTTATAACCGTTTAAAACGTTTGCAAAACTGATATTCAAACGGGCATTTTCTTGGAATTATTTGCTAAGCAGTAGAAAAAATGGTAAAAAAGTATGATTTCCGGCAAAAATATAGCCCGGACTTTTCTGAAAAAAACCCGAAATATGGCTAACAGGTTCCCCTTTCGATGAGCTGGGTTTTGATCTGATGATGTTCGGGAGTGAAGTCAAAAGTATCTTGTTCAATCCGTTTCAGCAGCTGTTTGGCGGCCATTTTTCCCATGTCAAAACCAAATTGATCGACCGTTGTCAGTTCCGGGTCGCATATAAAAGAACTCAGGCTGTTTTCGAAACCAACAACTTTTAAACGTTCAGGAATGGAAATGCCCAGTTTCCGGGCGGCTTTCATAGCCCCGAGGGCCGTCATGTCATTTACGGTAAAAAGCCCATCCGGACAATCTCTCTTTTTAAAGATACTTCTCGAAATTTTAATGGCATCCTGATATGTATCGCAGGAATAAACCAAATCGTTACTGAACTGCATTCCGTGTTTCTCCAGCGCATCTTTATAACCTTTCAGACGGTTTTGTCCGATGAGCAGATGCTGGGGAGCCGAATAAATGGCAATACGTTTACAACCTTTCCCGATAAGATAACTCACAGCCTGAAAAGCGCCGTGGTAATCGTCAATTGAAACAGTATCGGCATGTAAATTTTTATTGATTCTGTCAAAAAACACCAGTGGGATTTCATTATCGATAATCTGCTGG
Source organism: uncultured Lentimicrobiaceae bacterium (assembly GCA_964598065.1). Taxonomy (GTDB): domain Bacteria; phylum Bacteroidota; class Bacteroidia; order Bacteroidales; family F082; genus Sulfidibacterium. Next base: position 7,257 of record CAZRAW010000023.1, on the reverse strand, counting down.
AAATGAGAAAAATCACGTGTTTCTTTGGCAAAAGATACCAGCACACCATCCACGCGGTTCGACAAGAGTGTCTGTATATTCAGTACTTCACGCATATATTTTTCGTTGGACTGAAACACCATCACATTGTAGTTGTTGTGGTAAGCTACCTCCTCAATGCCATTGATGATGGTGGAAAAGAAATAGTGCTGGGTTTCGGGAACCAACAGCCCGATGGTGTAAGTCTTGCTGTTTTTCAAATTCAGGGCAATGCGGTTTGGCTTGTAACCCAATAATTTGGCAAGTTCTTTCACTGCTTCCCGGGTCTTTACACTAATGTCGGGATGATCTTTCAGTGCCCGTGAAACTGTTGAAACAGAGAAGCCGAGTTTTTCGGCAATGTCTTTTATGGTAACCTGTTTTTTCATCGTTTTTATTGGCTTACGAAAATACGCTATTTTTTTAAATGAGCCAATAAAAAATATTATGATTTAAAAAACCAGAAACCATATAACCTTAATATCTGATTTTCAACCTTTCCGGTTAGCTGTTTTTATTTTTCCAGAACGACATATCCCCATGCGGGAAGTTTAAAAGTTATGCTGTCATGTATGTCAATGTTGTGATTATCGAAAACATTGTGGTATTTGCCTTTTATGTGCTCGTTGTTTACGGTAAACGCATGTGGTTGATCGCTGAGGTTAAGGATAGCCACTAATTGGTTGTCTTTTTTTTCACGATAAAAAGCAAAAATGTTATTGCTAATTCCCTTGGAAAGCGGGATGAGTTTGCCCCCTGCTTTTCCGTTTTCCAACACCGGATTTTCTTTTTTCAGATGGTTTAGTTTGGTGTAAAATGGCGCATAGGGAAGCTTATCCCAGTTGATAGTATCTTTTTCAAAAAACCGTAACCGTTTGGTGTTGCCGGCTTCCTGTCCGCTGTAAGTCAAGGGCATGCCTGGAATAGTGTAATCGAAAACGGTAAAAACCTTAAAAGCATCTCCGAGGCGCTCAAGAGCCGAACCGTTCCATGAATTTTCATCGTGGTTGCTGGTGAAATACATACGATAAACATCCCGATTAAAAGTTTCATTATTCCATTTAAGATAGGTCCAAATGTCGGCGGCATTTTTCTTTCCTTTGGCGATGTCGTTCATCAGGTGAAGCATTTTCCAGGTATAATTCATGTCGAAAGCATATTTTACCAAAGCCACGTTATCTTCGTCTTCGGCAAGCATAAAAACAGGTTTCACCTTGTCGAGCGCTGTACGGGCATCATTCCAGAAATCAACAGGAACCATGCCGGCCACATCACACCTGAAACCATCGATATCTGCATTTTTCACCCAGTAAATCATGGCGTTTATCATGGCCTTACGCATCTCTTTATTGTTGTAGTTCAGTTTAATGACGTCTGTCCAATTATAAGGGGAAACAAAATTTCCGTTTTTGTCTTTTTCATACCATCCGGGGTGTTCTTTTACCCAAACATTATCCCAGGAAGTATGGTCGGCTACCCAGTCCAGAATTACATGCATACCTCTTTGGTGTGCCTCTTTCACCAACGATTTCAGGTCGTCAAGTGTGCCGAAATTGGGATTTACCGCTTCATAATTTTGAACAGAATAGTAACTGCCGAGAGTTCCTTTGCGGTTTTTCTTTCCAATAGGATTAATGGGCATAAGCCACAAAATGTCCACGCCCATTTTTTGTAACCGCGCCAGGTTTTGCTGAAAAGCCTTAAAAGTCCCCTGTGGGGTGTATTGCCTGATATTTACTTCGTAAATGTTGGCTTTATGGCTCCATGCCACATGCCTGTTTGTTTCTCTGTTCTCCATTTTTTTGTTTGATATGTTCTGGCCAAAGGCAAAGGTGAAGCCCATCAAAAAAACCATCAATAAAACCGGCGAAATTATTGAAAATGTTTTGTTTTTCATGACAGTTAAAAATTTACCATTTTAGAATTATTTGTCGAGGAATATTGGCCACTGTTGCCGATAACAAATCCTTGTCTGACTGTTGATATGATTTTAAAAACAAACCTGCAGGTTCCGTTTGCAGCTTAACAGGTTTTCCGTTTACCCGGATGGATTTCATTTCATTTTGAAAACCGTGAAACACTAATCTATAGGTTTTAAACCGTGAAATATATTTTCCGGTTGGTTTTTCAATGATGATCCTTTTGTTGGTGCCATCATACTCTATGACACGTTTGTAGAAAGCCCCGTGTTCGTAATTGTAAGTGTTTCCATCATCTTCATAATAAATAAAGGTGCTACCCTTTTTCCCTTGATAAACATGAATTTCAAGTGTGTCGCCCGGACTTTCCTCTGTATTTTGAATTAGTTTTTGAACCGGGATAATAGCGCCGGCTTTCACGAAAACGGGAAGTTTACTTAACGGGCTTGGGGTTAGTATTTCCCTGTCACCGTTAAATACACTGTCATTATAAAAGGAATACCATTTCCCTTTGGGTAAATAAGCTTCTACAGCCATTTGCGTGCTTTTTGCCGGAATAATAAGAAATGCCGGGCCAAACATATATTGGTTATCAAACTTTTTGTCGTAGATTTTCCGATCGGAAGCATAATCAATGCTCAAACTTCGTTGCACAGGCATTCCCGTTTGCGAAGCTTCGTAAAAGAGAGCATAAATGTAGGGGAGCAAATGATAACGAAGCCTGATAAAACGTGTTGCGAGCGCTTGTGCGGCTACGCCGTATGACCAGGGCTCCGAACGTTTGGTGTAAATAGCAGAATGTACCCTGAAAAAGGGGGTAAAGGCACCGAGACTTACCCAACGGGCATACAGAGCCGGCGTGGCATTGCCGCCAAAACCACCCACGTCATATCCGGCAAAAGGTACCCCCGATAATCCGAAGCTATTTACCAATCTGATTCCCAGTAACATGTGTTCATCTGTGGCCTGATTATCTCCTGTCCAAATAGCTGTATATCGTTGCAATCCGGCATAACCTGCTCTTGTCAGCACCAGCGGTCTCCGGTTTTGCATGAGTTTTCTGGCGCCTTCGTAAGTGGCACGGGCCATTTCCATACCATAAACGTTTTTTCCTTTCAGATAGGAAGCTCCTTTTCCTTCCCAATTCATTTGGAGTATCGGAGGGACATCTTTTCCCCAAACGGAAAATTCATTCATGTCGTTCCAAAAACCGCTTACACCCACATTCACCAGCCCTTGGAATTGCCGGCCCCACCAGGCACGGACTTTCGGATTGGTAAAATCGGGAAAATTACACCAGCCCGGCCATACCTGTCCGCTGTAATTTGTGCCATCGGGATATTTTAGAAAATAGTTGTGCTTTTTTCCCTCTTCGTAAACGCGGTAACCTTTTTCGATTTTTATCCCCGGGTCAACAATTACAACCGTATGTATTCCCATATTTTTTAAATTGCTAATAAGTTTTTTAGGATTGGGGAAAGCCGTCGGACTCCAGGTAAAATCTTTATAAGCATCCATGTAACCAATGTCGAGGTAAAGTACATCTAACGGTATTTTTTTATCCCGGAAAGTAGTTGCTATTTCCATCACCTCTTTGTCAGGGGTGTAACTCCAACGCGATTGCTGAAAGCCCAGTGCCCATATCGGCGGCATTTTTATCCGGCCGGTCAGCCAACTGTATTCTTTCAAAATACCGGAAGGGGTGTGATGATAGAAAAAATAATAATCTATCCGGTTATCGTCGGCTGTGAAGTAGCTAAAACGGTTGTTTCCCGCTCCAAAATTAAATGTGCTTTTTGTAGTGTTATCCATAAAAATACCATATTGGAGGCCGTTGTGCCTTCCCATATAAAACGGAATGGTGGAATAGAGCGGGTCGCTCCAGTTTTCGTAATGGGGATTATCAGTGTTCCAGTTGGTATAAGCTGAACCACGTCTGTTGAGAGGGCCTGTTTTTTCACCAAGACCCACAAAGGTCTCTCGTGGAAACAGATGTTTGAAAATAAAAGTCTGGTGGTTCAGCCAAAACGTTCCGAGTTTACTATCCTCGTTAATGATTTTTCCATCCGGGGTTTGAAAAGTAAACCGCAAGGGAAATTTGTTGATTTTCAGTACTAAGGAATCTGTTTTAATCCAAAATGTCTTGCTGTTATCAGCGAAAGAGAACTTTGTCTTTTGCGGGGAGGCTATCACTGCATAGGAAGGAAGCTCTTTCTCCTGGTTTTCCCATACGGAAATTTTAAAAAGGGTAGGAGAGAATATGGTAACCTGTGCTGTACCATGGGTTGTCTGAAATATAAAACTTTGTGCAGTTTTATTATAATCTGTATAATTTCCCAGACTTTTACCTTCGTGTTGTTGTGCCATGGCAGGATGAAGCATAAAAGGGAAAAAGAAAATCAAAAGTATTTTTTTCATCATCGGAAACCTTTTAGGATATAAAAAATTGCTGCAAATATAAACAAAGTGACGTAAGGAGATGAATCCTTTTGGTGTATTACAATTTTTTTAATTCCAAATCGTTACCAACAATGTTTTTACATTTGTATTTTAAAATCTTTTATGGCAGAAATCAGCATTCAAAATATTTCAAAGTTTTACGGCGATCAAAAAGTGCTGGACAACGTCCATCTTGAGGTTGACAAAGGTCAGGTTGTTGGCTTGCTCGGTCCCAATGGCGCGGGCAAAACCACTTTGATGAAAATTCTTACTTCTTACCTGCCTCCGAACGAAGGAACAGCTTTCATACAGAGTTTGAACGTACAAACCGAAGCGCTGAAAATCAGAAAGCTGGTGGGCTATCTTCCGGAAAATAATCCGTTGTATCCTGAAATGTATGTACGTGAATATCTCGGTTTTGTTTTAAAAATGTATAATACCGGATTTTCTTTGAAAAAACGGGTAGATGAAATCATTGAACTCACCGGTCTAAAGCCGGAGCAGCATAAAAAAATAGGGGCTTTGTCAAAAGGCTACCGACATCGTGTGGGACTTGCACAGGCACTTATTCATGATCCGCCGGTGCTGATCCTGGATGAACCGACTACCGGTCTGGACCCTAACCAACTGACCGGTATCCGGTCGGTTATTTCTGCTTTGGGAAAGGGAAAAGCTATTTTGCTTTCCACCCACATTATGCAGGAGGTGGAAGCTGTTTGCGACCGGGTGGTAATTATCCATAAAGGCAAAGTGGTGGCCGATGATGCGGTGGAGCTGATTTCACGTAAAGTGACTTCTTCCAACAGCTATCGTCTTGAGTTGAAAGAGAGAGTGGCGGCTGAAAGTTTCAGGGAAATTCCAGGAATTGCATTTGCGGAGGCTTTGTCGGAAACCGAGTGGATTTTGCATGCTGAAAAAAAAGAGGATGTTCGCGAACAGATATTCAAATTTGCCGTTTCCAACGGATTAAACATCCTCTCCTTTTCAAAAAACAAAGAAAAAATGGAGGATATTTTTCATCAGCTTACAAAAGATACAACCCGGTAAATGAAGTTGTTTAAAGTCTACCAAGTAAATTATAGATTAAATATTTAAAAATCAGCCAATAAATTCCTTTATTCCCCTTCTCGAAGGGGTGCAGGGGTAGGTCATTTTAAAAAACTATTTATTGGCTGATTTTTAAGCCATTAAAATTGTTCATGGCTTTAGACTTTAAACAACTTTAATCATTGCTTTGTAACTTTCGCCGATTAAAATAAACCAATTCTAAGAAAAACCCTGTTTTTAAACAGGTTTTTTGTATTTTTGCCCGACGTTCATAGAACGGATAATTATGGTTTGTGGAAGGATTTGATTGATTGCAACCACGATAAAAAAATGCTAAACCAATTTTTTACCAGCCGTCAATCGTCAAACTCCACTGTTTGATGTTTAACTTAAAAAATAAATTTATGTCATATTTGTTTACATCGGAATCTGTTTCCGAAGGACATCCCGATAAGGTAGCCGATCAGATTTCGGATGCCGTTCTGGATGAAATGCTTCGCCAGGATCCCGAATCAAAAGTAGCTTGCGAAACGATGGTGAGTACCGGACTGGTCGTTATTGCCGGTGAAGTGAAAACCAATGCCTGGGTCGATTTGCAACAGGTTGCCCGCAAAACCATCGAGAGAATCGGATATACCAAAGCCGAATATCAGTTCGACAGCAAATCGTGCGCTGTGATTTCCGCCGTACACGAACAGTCGCCCGACATCAATCAGGGCGTGGTGCGTGCCAGCGAAGAGGAGCAGGGGGCCGGCGATCAGGGTGTGATGTTCGGTTATGCCATCACCGAAACGGAAACACTTATGCCGCTGACTTCCGAAATTGCCCACGATTTATTGTACGAACTGGCTGAGATTCGTCGTGAAGGGAAAGTGATGACTTATTTGCGTCCCGATTCGAAATCGCAGGTAACGCTGGAGTATAGCGACAATGGAAAGCCCATCAGGATTGACACTCTGCTTATTTCCACACAGCACGATGAGTTTGATGAGGAAAAAGCCATGCAGCAGAAAATTGCCGAAGATGTGGAAAAATATCTGGTTCCAAAAATTAAAGCAAAATATCCCGAATACCTTTTCAACGGGTATAAACTTCTTGTCAACCCGACCGGGAAATTTGTGATTGGCGGCCCTCACGGAGATACCGGACTTACCGGAAGAAAAATTATTGTGGATACCTATGGTGGTCACTGCGCTCACGGTGGTGGTGCCTTTTCAGGGAAAGATTCGTCAAAAGTGGACCGTTCCGGAGCTTATGCTGCCCGACATATGGCTAAAAATATGGTGGCAGCCGGTGTTGCCGACCAGATACTGGTGCAGGTGGCTTATGCCATTGGCGTAAGTAAACCCGTGAGTTTTTACATCAACACTTATGGAACGGCTAAAGTAAAAGATGAAAACGATAACGTTATGGCTGACAGTGAAATTGCCAAAATTGCCGCTGAAATATTCGACATGCGTCCGTTTGCCATTGTAAAACGTTTCGGACTGAAAAATCCTATTTTTGAAAGAACAGCTTCTTATGGTCATTTCGGGAGAGATGTCGTAACAGAAGAACAGGAAGTTTTTTATGAAGACGAAACCACTATTTTCAAGGAAGAACGCAATGGACAAAAAGTGTATGCTAAACTAATTAAGTTTTTTGCCTGGGAAGAACTCGATTACGTGGATAAGGTGAAAGCGGGATTTAAACTTTTGTAAAGTCAAAATGAAGACATAAAAAATGCCAGAGGTTGTCCTTTGGCACTTTTTGCGTTCTGTTCCCTGCAGCTTATCCGTATCTCTCGTCTGAGTCGAAAAGCATGTAATTCAATTACAAGACAGTACAACCTGTA
>CAZRAW010000022.1:5120-24716 GCA_964598065.1 uncultured Lentimicrobiaceae bacterium | reverse complement strand
AGATGGTGTGCAGCTGAACAGCTTAAATTTTGAAATTGTGGCTATAATAAATGCACGTGTTTTTAATAAAACTGCCGGAAAACCATGCACTTTTATCTTTAAGAATCAATATAATAATTTATATATCAATAATTTAAGCGTTTTTCAGCAGGCCCTATTTAGGTTCCATGATAAAAGGGAGATGGACTTTCCGGTATCTTTTCCGTTTGATTTCCTCTCTTAATCCGCGCATGGTTTGAAAAGGGCCTTTGGTGGCTGCCATGTTGGCTAACCATCGTGGAATTTTTCCTCCGACATCTACCTCCAGGGTATATTCGGCCTCTACAAGCCCTCCCTTTTTTGGGATAAAATACCACTTGGATATTGCAAATGGAATACGGACATAGTCTTTTTTTTTCGGAATATACCGGGGCAATGCTACAGCTGTAATTGAGACTATTTTAGTAATAGAATCCTGTGAAAGATATCCCCTGACTACAACATCCCGGTCAGAAATCGGCCAGGGGGCATCGGTCTGGCTGTACATAATCCATGAAAAGGGATTTTTTTCCTCAAGAATTTCAGCTTTTTTATTCAAATACACCCATTTTTTATTATCGGGAGCATCTTTTATGAGTTCTACCAGGGAGGATAAGGATGTTCTTACCAGTGTACTTACTTTGATAATTCTGAGTTTGGAATTGTTCGCTTTTCTTGAATATACCTGAATACTATCTTCGTTTTTTACCAATTTCCAAGTGCTGTTTTGTGCATTCAACGTAACGATTCCGGTAAAGATGAGCAGAAACAGCAATAGAAAGTAAAAAAAACGTTTTTTCAAAATAAACCAGTTTTCAAAATAGCATTCGAATGTTTTTTATCTTTGGTAAGCTGCGCCTTCAGCGCTTCGAGGCTTTCAAACTTTTTTTCATCACGAAGTCTGTCCACAAACTGAATGGTAATTTTCTTACCGTAAAGATCTTCGTCAAAGTTAAAAATATTTACTTCAATGGTTAAATCACCATGATCTATGGTGGGGCGCACGCCAATATTGCTCATTCCCTTGAAGAGCCGGTCTTCAATTAACACGCGGCAGGCATACACACCATTGGCAGCTATTAGTTTATACTCGTTAGGAATTTCCAGGTTGGCAGTTGGAAAACCTATTTTATGCCCAATAGCGTTGCCTCGCACTACCTTGCCGGTAATAGCATATTCGTATCCCAACATACGGTTGGCTTCTTTTACGTTACCTGTATGCAGTAAATTACGGATGCGTGTTGAGCTGACCGGCAAACCATCCACGTAAAAAGGAGGAACTTCTTTTACTTCGTAACCGAATTTATGTTTCAGACTTTCCAGTAACTGAAAATTTCCTTCGCGGTTTTTTCCGAAATGATGGTCATAGCCGATGATGACTTTATCAGGATGGACATATTTTACCACATAATCGGTTACAAACTGCTCCGAAGAGTTTTGGGCAAATTCTTTGGTAAAAGGAATAATGATAAGATGGTCAATATCAATTTTCTCCAACCGTTCAATTTTTTTTTCGCGGGTATTGATGAATTTCAGGTTGACACTGTCCTGATATAGCACCAGACGCGGATGCGGAAAAAATGTGATCACAACCGTTTCGCCACCTGTTTTTTTAGCTTCTTCTTTCATTTTTGAGAAAATAGCCTGATGTCCCAAATGAACACCATCAAAAGTACCGATGGTAACAATGGGATGAGCAACCGCCTCAAAATCCTGTATGCATTGATATATCTTCAATTGTGTTTCTTTTTATCCCAGAAGTTTTTGTTTCAACAGGTATTCTGCAATTTGCACGGCATTGGTGGCAGCACCTTTTCGCAGGTTGTCGGCCACAACCCACAGGTTGAGACCGTTTTTCACCGAAGTATCGCGCCGGATACGTCCCACAAATACCTCATCTTTTCCCTGAGCAAAAACAGGCATGGGATAAAGATTGTTTTCGGGATCGTCCTGCACTACCAACCCTGGCATTTCGTTCAGAAGAAACAAAACTTCATCCATGGTGTAGGTCTTTTTCATTTCCAGATTTATCGATTCGGAATGGCCGCCTGTTACCGGCACACGAGCTGCTGTTGCCGAAATAGCAATAGCGCTGTCATTCAATATTTTCCGTGTTTCGTTCACCAGCTTTTCCTCTTCAGTGGTGTATCCGCTCTCCGTAAAGTCGCCGGCATGGGGCAGGGTATTCATGTCGATGACATGCGGATAAACTTTGGGCCCTCTTTTATGGTTCCGTTCGTTCATAAGCTGTTCAATACCCTTTTTCCCGCTGCCACTTACCGACTGATAGGTAGAAACAACAATGCGCTTAATACCGAATTTGCTGTGCAAAGGAGCAATAGCCATAAGCATTTGTATTGTCGAACAGTTGGGGTTGGCAATGATTTTATGGGATGTTTTCAGGATGTTTCCGTTAATTTCGGGTATAGCCAGCGGTATATCTGGATCCATTCGCCAGGCTGAAGAGTTGTCAATGACCGTTGTGCCGGCGCCGGCAAATTTTGGCGCCCACTTTCCGGAAACTGCCGCACCTGCCGAAAACAAAGCAACATCCGGTTTTGACTGAAGCGCTTTTTCAAGTGTAATAACCTCAATTTCCGATTGCTTGAACGGTATCTTCCCTCCTGCTGATTTTTCGGAAGCCACGGCAAAGATGCGTGTTAACGGAAAATTTCGTTCTTCCAAAACCTGAATCATTTTTCTCCCTACCAATCCGGTAGCTCCGATTACTGCAACTTTCATTTTTTTTTCGTACTTTTATTCACTCTATTGAAAACGCTGCAAAATTACCAAAATAATGAAACCTTTTTTATTTCTTATTGTCTTGCTTCCGCTCGTCGCTTTTTCCCAGCTTTCCGAGAATTTTAATGATGGAAATTTTACGCAAAATCCGACATGGACGGGCACACAGGATAAATTTGTTGTTAACCCTTCTTTTCAACTGCAACTGAATGACAGTATGGCTGGCAGTGCCTGGCTTTCTACGGCTTTTCAAATGTCGTCCAATACCGAATGGCAGATATGGGTGAAAGCGGCCTTTAGTCCCTCTTCCAAAAACTTTATTCGTATTTTTCTTTCTGCAGACAATCCGGATTTAACACGGGTTTCAAAAGGCTATTTTCTGCAACTCGGAGAGGCAGGCACCGGCGATGCCATCGAATTGTTCCGGAAAACGGATGATACTCTGGTCTCTGTTTGCCGGGGAACGGAAAAGCTGTTGGCAAAAGCTTTTGCCATTCGGATAAAAGTGTTGCGCGATACACTGGGAAACTGGCAACTCTATGCTGACCCGGCTGGAGGAGACAACTTCCGGAAAGAAGCGGAAGGAAAGGATGACCGTTACAGCACTTCAGCTTATTTCGGGCTTTATTGCAAATACACCAAAAGCAATGCGAAAAAAGTTTTTTTCGATGATGTTTATGCGGGGACTCAGTTGACAGACACGTTGCCGCCAATACTCGATAGTATTTTTGTGGCTTCAGACAGTGCGCTCAGGCTCTTTTTTAATGAAAAATTAAGTAGCCCTTCGGCGATGCAGCCTGAGAATTATCAACTTACACCTGCTGCAGGTAACCTTTCGGGGATAACGCTTTCTGTTGATAAAAAATCTGTTATGCTGACTTTTTCCGGCCGGTTCCAAAGAAACCGGACGTATAAAATCACCGTTTCCGGGATAGAAGACCGGGCAGGAAACCGGATGGCCGGCCAGGCTTTTTCTTTTATTTACATAGAGCCGCAATCCAACGATATTGTTTTCAATGAAATTATGGCCGACCCGACTCCTCCTGTGGGCTTGCCTGCGTATGAATATCTGGAACTGTTTAACCGTACTCCCGTGGATATTGACCTGAACGGTTGGCAACTGAAACTCGGGAAATCGACAAAGACCTTTGGGAAAGTTGCTATTGTTGCCGGCGGCTATTTGATTCTCTGTAAAAAAGAGGCGCAGGAAGCTTTTTCCTCTTACGGGAATACTTATAGTTTCAATAGTTTTAACCTGACCAACGGCGGCGAGAGCCTGAAACTTTTTGACCGTAAAGGGAAATTAATTTCGGCAGTGCAATACGATAAAAGCTGGTATGGTGATAATGCCAGAGCCGAAGGTGGTTGGTCTCTGGAGCAGATTAATCCCGAAAATATTTGTTCGGGAAGAGATAACTGGAAAGCCGCCGATAACAGCACGGGTGGCACGCCCGGAACACGGAATTCTGTTTATGATACGCAGATTTTCCTGCCTGAAGTCAGCATGCTGCAAGTGCCGGATAATCAGACGTTGCAACTGACGTTTACCCAAAAAATGGATAGTACCATGCTGACAAATCCAGATTTTTATTCTGTGTCTCCGGATGCTAATCAAATAGAAAACACAGTGGGTTCGGAAAACCATACAGGCATCAGGCTGGTGTTTTCAGAGCCTTTTGATACGGCAACCATTTACACGCTGACGGTTTCCGGAAATTTGCAAAATTGTACGGGAAATACTATGGCCGGCGACACTTCTCTGCGGTTTGGCCTCCCACAACCGGTGTCAGACAGGGATGTGGTTATTAATGAAGTGCTGTTCTATCCGTTGGAGGGCGGTGTGGATTATGTGGAGCTGTACAACCGTTCGCACAAAACCATTGATTTGTCTTCGCTAATTCTCGGAACGGTAAGAAAGTCGCCACCCAATCCGCCGGATTCGCTTTTTTATTACCTCACTTTTGACCAGACACTGTTTTTACCGGGAGATTATTTGGTGCTGACTTCCTCGCCCGAAAAAGTGAAAGCACAGTATATTACCAAAAATCCGCATGCTTTTCTGCGGATGGTACCGTTTCCGGCCTTTAACAAAGACGAAGGAAGCGTGTTGCTTTTCCGGCAGCTGCATAAAGTTGATGCTTTTGATTATTCGGAGAAAATGCAATATCCTTTACTCAGCTACACACAGGGCGTGGCGTTGGAGCGGATAAGTGCAGATGATAAAACCAATGACCCGAACAACTGGCACTCGGCAGCAGAAAGTGTCGGGTTTGGCACACCGGGTTATCGAAATTCACAATCCGCAAGTGAAAATCCCGATTCCATCAGCGGTACAATTGACATTGATCCGGAAATTTTTTCTCCCGACAACGATGGTTATCAGGATGTTTTGCATATCAAATACAAATTTGAAACGGCCGGTAACACCATGACCATTAATATTTTCAATGCTTCCGGACAGTTGGTACGCAGGCTGGTTAACAATGAATATATGGGCACCGAAGGGGCAGTTTCCTGGGACGGGTTGAAAGACGATGGTACTAAAGCGCTGGTCGGCATTTATGTCCTTTACATCAAAATATTTGACCAAAGCGGCAAGGTCATGCAATTAAAAAAAACAGCAGTGCTGGCGACAAAATTTTGATATCCCATAAGTTATAAACGATGGCAACAGGATGGCCTGGTTTTCTGTATTAATGAAGAGGATGCCGCGACGAACCGTTTTTGTACTTTTTAGAAATCAGAACATGCCGTTCCGATGGAACTCGCAGAATTCACATTATTTCCATCCGGAGCCTTACGGCTCCGGCCATAAGATATTCTGCCGATGGCAGAGAAAATCGGGCAAAATATCCCTGTTACTTAACTTTACTCTACCGTAACCGATTTGGCAAGATTTCGAGGCTGGTCAACATTACAACCTCTTAAGATGGCAATATTATAAGCCAGTTTCTGTAAAGGAATGCTGGCCAACAGAGGTGTGAAAATTTCTTCGGTTGCAGGAATTTCAATCACGTAGTCCACTAGGTTTTTAATGGTTTCATCCCCTTCGGTAACAATGGCAATAACCACACCGTTTCTTGCCTTTACTTCCTGAATATTGCTGACGATCTTGTCGTAAATGCCATTGGCCGGAGCTATAAAGACCACCGGCATATTCTTGTCTATCAACGCAATAGGGCCGTGTTTCATTTCGGCAGCCGGATAGCCTTCGGCATGGATATAGGAAATTTCTTTTAGCTTCAGAGCTCCTTCCAGGGCTACCGGAAAGCTATAGCCGCGTCCAAGATACAGGAAATTGGCAGTATCTTTAAATTCCTGCGAAATGAAGTTAATAAGACCATTAGTATTCAGGGTTTTTTCTACCTTATCGGGGATGTTTTCCAGCTCATGAAACAAATGCATCAAGCGAGAGGTGGGGATGGTTCCTTTCATTTGTGCCAACCGTAAAGCGAGAAGCGTAAGTACGGTTACCTGAGCTGTAAAAGCTTTGGTTGAAGCCACGCCAATCTCCGGACCGGCATGGGTATAAGAACCGGCATCGGTTTCACGTGCTATGGAAGAGCCCACTACGTTACAGATACCAAGAATAGTGGCTCCTTTTTCTTTGGCGAGATGTATGGCTGCCAGTGTGTCGGCAGTTTCTCCCGATTGCGAAATGGCTATCACTATATCTTTTTCATCAATAATAGGATTGCGGTAACGGAATTCGGAAGCATATTCCACTTCAACGGGAATACGTGCCAGATCTTCTATCAGGTATTCTCCTACGAGGCCGGCATGCCAGGAAGTACCACAGGCAATGATAATGATGCGCCGCGCACTGACCAGCTTTTGCTCATAATCTTTTATTCCACCGAGCGAAATAATACCTTTGTCAGCATGTAGTCGTCCCCGCATACTGTCTCTTATGGAGCGTGGCTGTTCGTAAATCTCTTTCAGCATAAAATGATCGTAACCATCTTTTTCCAACACATCCAAATCCATTTCAAGGGCTTCGATATAGGGTGTTTTCTTTTGGTTTTTGATGGTTTTTAAATCGACCTTGTTTCCTCTGCGCAGTACCGCTACATTCTCTTCTTCCATGTAAATCACCTTCCTGGTGTACTCCACAAGAGGCGTGGCATCGGAGGCAACAAAAAACTCATCTTCACCTACGCCAATCACCATGGGGCTGCCTTTGCGGGCCACAATCAGGGTGTCGGGATCATCTTCCGAAAGAATAACAATAGCATAGGCTCCGGTAACCTGGTTTAGGGCAATACGAACTGCTTCTTCCAGCTCTACATCTTCATTCAATTTGATATCTTCTATCAGATTGATAAGAACCTCGGTATCTGTTTCCGATTTAAAATGATAGCCCCGGTCTATGAGGGCTCCCTTCAGAGCGGCATAATTCTCAATAATTCCATTGTGAATGATGGTCAGCTTTTTGTTTTGCGATAAGTGAGGATGGGCGTTGACACTATTGGGTTCACCGTGAGTGGCCCATCGGGTATGGGCAATTCCCACATGTCCGTGTAAATTGTTTCCGGAAACAAATTTTTCCAGTTCAGCAACTTTTCCTTTGGTTTTATAAACGGAGAGTTTTTTGTCAAGCAGGGCAACGCCTGCACTGTCGTATCCGCGATATTCAAGTCGGTGAAGGCCTTTTATCAGAATGGGATAGGCATCTTTCGGTCCGAGATAAGCAACAATTCCGCACATGATGACAGGGTTTTAGTGTTTGAAATTTAGTATTTGGTTTATTAGCCAAAGACAAAAGTAAAGAATATTATTTTACGATGGTATAAAAAATATCCAATCTGGCACGTCTTGTCGAATCTCCTGTAAATTGCGGGCCGTTAAAAATAAAACGTTGGGGAGAAACAGCTCCACCATTTAAAAAGAGTACCAGGCCGTTATCAACTTTAGTTGAATCCTTTATCAACGATTCAATATAATGGGTAATCCGGAATGAATAGGAATTATCTGAGGCGTTATATTGCCCGCCAAAATAGTTAGCACCTTCATTCTGATCGGGTAAAATATCATAGGTAGAATCATTAACTATCCTGAATAGAGACAACTGACCCGGAGCACCGAGAAAAGGTTTTGCTTCAGCACCGGGCAAGATAAGTTTGGCTTCGTTGATACCCACTTTCCCCAGCTTGTTTAAGTCTCGGATGTGCGGGAACCTGATAATCGCTTTTACCCCTGCAAGTCCCTGAACATAAAACTGTTTCAGCCCCAGTGTGGTGTCTCCGTTGATTACCTGATTTTTAAAAGCCTGATCGGCAAGACTAAAGTCATGCCGGTAATGATTTATCTTAGCCATGGATGCATTCAGCACATAAGCATATGTTAGTGAGTCTGCCGTGTCATTATGATAATACAGCATCAGGATTGTTTTGCGTGTATTGGTGAGAAATGAGGCAAGTGCTCCTCCGCTGCTTACAGGGTCTGTTTTCAGGTAAAGTCCTCTGAAATAGTCCATAAACAAAAGATTACTGTCCAGAATCGTAGTATCAGCATGCAGCAATTTATTACCCAAAGCCTTGGAAAGATGACTAAGATTGATCCGTAAAACATTTTTCACGGTATCTAACTTATTAAGGATATAAGTTCTGTTTCTATTGGGACGAAATGTCATATCCGCATAATCGGTAGGATAGACAGCAACATTTTTATTTGAATAATAGACACTATCATAATTAATATCATCTTTCATTTCGTACACATGTAAGTGTAAGACGGCGTTGGTATCTCCATATACATTTGCATAATAGAGCTGAAGTACGAGCGAATCGGTTTTAGGATTTGTTCCGAACCGGTGTCCTTCGCTTATCGGCATTATCTTAGAATAAAAACTAGCGTTGGTTAATCCGAATACAGGGTCTTTTATACTTCCCAAAATGCTCATCGACATATTATCGGAACGGATAGTGTCGATGGTCCGGGAATAAACTGTTAACTCACCATGCTTAAAATGCATCGAGAGGGAATTGTTCGGCATCAAATCAGCGCCTACTTTTGAGGGATACTTTGAGCAGGATAAGTTAAAAAAACTTAAAGCTGCAAGAAGCAGGAGAATATTGACAAAAAACAGGGGTTTTTTCTTCCGAATCGGGAAATTAATTCTCTCCAATAATCTGGTCATAAAACTGGTTATACGCATCAAAATAATTTTCATCTCCCTGGTATTCAAGGATTGGTTTGCCGCTAACATGAACATATTCAAGTAGTTCGGTATTTATTTTATCTTCACTAATAATAAATGCATCTGCATAATCAACAGCTCCCTTCATTACAGAAACGTAATTTGCTTTATCGTAGTATTTCAATGCCTCTTCCGGAATACCATTCATTTTTATCTTTTGGACAAAACTGTCGGCAAAATTTTCTTCAAAGCCATCATTGTAAAGCGACAAAACAATTTTAGTATCACTAAACAGGGGATTATTTTTGTAGGCTGTTCTTACATATATCGGCAACAAGGCGGAGAACCAACCGTGAGAATGAATAATGTCAGGAGCCCAGCCCAGCTTTTTCACTGTGTCGAGGACTCCTTTTGAAAAGAAAATAGTTCTTTCGTCATTGTCTTCAAAGAATTTTCCTTTTGCATCTCTAAAAATAAATTTTCGATGAAAGAAATCTTCGTTTTCAATAAAATAGACCTGCATTCGGGCTTGCTGAATGGAGGCAACTTTAATAATGAGGGGATGATCGATGTCTTCAATAATCAGGTTCATCCCGGAAAGGCGAATTACCTCATGCAATTGGTTACGTCTTTCGTTAACAAGACCAAAACGAGGCATAAAAACCCGAATTTCTTTCCCTGATTCCTGAATCTTTTGGGGAAGAAAACGCCCTATTTTACTCATGTGCGATTCAGGCAAATAGGGCATAATCTCTTGTAACACACAAAGTATTCTTTTCTTACTCATAGATTTACTTTTTAGAGATTTTAGTGGGGCAAAGGTAGTGAAAAATTGGTTACGACGGAAAAGAAGCGGGCAAGAACATTAAAGTTCCGTAGATAACAGGAGTAGTCCGGCTTCTCCTACACGCCGTTGTTCGTTATCTGTTATTTATTATTTGTTATCTGCAATTAGCTAACACCGTTTCTCTTAACTTCACATTTTACCCTCTGACAAACATGGCTTTCATAATGTCGGATGCTACCTTCGGATTTTCCTTTAACCGCCGGGTGGAATAGGGGAACCAGTTTTCACCAAAAGGAACGTAAACACGCAGCCGATGCCCCTTATTAAGGATACTTTTTCGCAAGCCGGGTGTTACGCCGTAAAGCATCTGAAATTCGTACTTGTCTTTGGGAACTCTGTATTTTTCCAGGAGTTTGTAAGCTCCTTCAATCAATGGGGTATCGTGTGTGGCAATGCCCGGATAGATACCATTTTTAAGAATATATTCCAGATCTTCGAGATAATGGATGTTGACCTCTTCATACTTCTTGTAGGCAATCGCCTCGGGTTCCACATAAATACCTTTGCAAAGCCTGAAGTTCAGCGGATTTTCTTCGCTGTGCAAGTCTGAAAGGTGTTTAATATCGTTTAGTGTGCGCCGCATATAAGCCTGCAAAACCAGCCCGACATTTTTAGGAAATTCTTTTTTCAGCCTTCTGAAAAGCTTGATTTCCATGTCCACACATTGTGAGTCTTCCATGTCAACACGGACGAAATTGCCATAATCCACTGCCTTTTGAACAATCTGTCGAATGTTCCGATAGCAGGCTTCCTCGTCCAGTAGCAGACCGAACATGCTGGGTTTCAGTGAGTAATTTCCGTCAATTTCGTTTTTCTGAATGGCGTCGATAATGTTGAGATACTGGTTACGGTTTTTTTCGGCTTCTTTCAAATCGGTGATAAACTCACCTAGTAAATCAATGGTTACCATGTATCCATCAGCATTTAGTTGTTTGGAAACACGAACGGCATCCTCAATGGTACGTCCGGCAATATAACGTTTGGAAAATATCCATACAAGATTTTTCGGCATATAGGGCAGGATAGAGGCAACCGATTTATTAAACCACATCATAGCTTTAACTGTTTTAATAATTTGCGGTACAAAATTAATTTTAATCTCACGTCCGTATGACCTGTTTCGCTAGTTTATAATTTTTAAAAACAAGATATAATAATGTGATAACAAGGTGTTTGCAAATTAATTAAATTGATAGCTATACGCGGTTTTCCCGGAGAATGGTTCCATTTCATTACGAACAGATTTTCAAATCCCCTTCTTTGCCTTATACCTGGCCGCACTTAGCCTGATTAATTCACAAATTGATCTATTGCGAAGCCAAACTGCTTTGATTAAAGGCAATGCTCGATTTCCGATTCTCGAAATAGCTAAGGCTATTCCTGCGAGTCGAAAATCTGCGCTTACCTTTACTCTTCGTATTTTGACTTCTCATGACGAAAAACTTATGAATTATTCAGGTTAAAATGAATGATCAAAAACAGGAAAGTATTAGTTATTGAATCAGCCTCTTAAAAGTCCGGACATAATTATCAATAAACGAAACATATCTGTTCGATTCCCAATGATACACAGGCTGGCTGAATAATTACAGAAAATTTAGTTTAATATTTTAATTTTTTCCCCATCATTTCATATTGTTCTTCATCAATTTCGCCCTTGGCGTAACGATTTTTAAGTATATCTAAAGCATCTTCACGAGGCAGATAGTAACCACCTCTCGGCGGACGATTCTTTGTGTTGTTGACAATAGTAATAACACCCCAAATAATAAGGCCAATTATAATTAACCATAAAATCCATCCGAACCACATACCGATAAAACCCATACCATTCATTCCATACATCATTTTCATTCTCCTTTTTTATTATTAATATTAAAATAATTTTTTCTCTTTTATTTGGGGATGCTTTTCCCCAACTTTTGAATAGTCATTACATTTTTTGTTTTGAGTTTTTATTTTCCAATTCTCTAATATAATTAACAACTCCCCATCTCTGCTGTTTTGAAAGTGAATATTTAAACGCTGGCATAGGAGCATTCCCATTGGAAATCTTCCAAAATATTGCACCGTCACTCTGTTTTTGAACTATAATAGAAGTTAGATTTGCCGGCTTTGGATTAAGACCAAAAGCAAAAGGGCCGTTGCCTTTACCGCTAAGTCCGTGGCATGTTTCACATCGATTATTAAAAATATTTTCACCCAATCTGGTTGCATCGGTATTATTTTTAAGTGGATTTGTTAGTTTATCAGCAAAAGAAGGCGCTTTCCATGTTTCATTACCACTGTTGTTAATTGAATTAATTGCTTTGCTGTCCTGTCCTCCCATCATTCCCGTTTTGCTGTTCATTCCGTTTCTTATCATTCCTCTTCTATTCATCATACCGTTCATCATATTACTTCTTTTTCTGTTCATCATACCATTCATCATACCTCCGCCGTTCATCATACCTCCGCCGTTCATCATACTCCCCATGCGTCCATTCATCATACCTCTCATCTTTCCGTTCATCATGTTGCCCATACCGGCACCATTCATCATCCCATTCATTTCTCCGTTCATCATCCCATTCATCATTCCACGCATCATCATATTGCCCATACCGGCACCATTCATCATCTCATTTCCGAATTTGGTAAATTGAGGAACAAATTCATGGTAATAAGTCAATTGTTTTTTGGTAAACACTTTGTTGATTTTAGCTTTTGCGTCTATGCGTAAAGCAAACATTTTATCTTTCAGTGCATTTATTTTCGAATAATCTTCTTTCAATTTAGCTGCATTGAAGTTTGTGCCGGTGTTAACAGTCCGTAATTTAATTCTTAAAGAGTATATCTTTTGACGAAGAGGAAGAATTCTTTTATTATATTCCGCTCTAATATTGTTGATTTTATTTGATTGTGTATCCGTCAGTCTATACTCTTTCGGCACATTTAAATTCGAATATCCACTACCAGGGTTTTGCATCATATTCCCTTGTGAAAATGCAGTTGATGAAAACATAAATAACCCGAATATTGCAATGGTTAAAACAGATAATGATTTTTTTAAGTTTGACATTTTTTACTCCTTTGTTTGTTAGTATTATTATTTTTTATTTAATTCCGAAATTCTTTTTCTGCAATAATTATAAATTTTACTATTTGCTTCTGTAATTTTGCAGCAGAACGGATAATTGCTTTTTAAAAATGCATTCCGGACAGCGCAAATAAGCATCTAAAACTTCAGCCCCGCATGTGGGGCATCTGTTTTTTTGCTTAGCAAAAGAAAAGTAATGCAATATTTTTTTGTTTGATTTGTCATTTTAGCAAATAGTCCTGTATTCATTATTTTGTTCATTTTTTAATTTCATTTTAATTGCTTATCCAAATTGAATGCCAAACTAATTTTTATCCTTTTTCTCCACAAAAAACTTTCGATATATGAGACTATTATTGAAACTTTTACGAGGTTTTTTATCTTCGATTTATAATTTGTGATGAATAAGGATATCCTATAACCGGTTGTTTTTACGGGTATTACGGACTATTTAAAAAAGACCTGCGAATTGGAAGCGGCAGATACTTTAATTTTATTAGAATATTTGAGAAATGACGGTTCGCTTAGCGTCGGGAAAATTCTTGATTTTATTAAATGCGAAATAATTTCGCAATGCCTAACAAATTAAACAGAGAAGTGCGATATTTTTTCGCATCACTTTATTTGCAGTTCTTTTAGTTTGTATTGAAGTCCGCGCCGCGTAATTCCCAATAATTTTGCAGCTTGAGTAATATTATGGTTAGTCTGTTCCAAAGTTTTAATGATTAATTCTTTTTCTACATCTTTTATAGGTCTGCCTGCTAAATTATCAAATGAATCGTCAACTTCTCCATCAGCGTTATTTTTCAACGCATTTGGAAGAGCGTCAGGTATTATCATATCTTCACGTGAAATAATCACTGCGCGTTCAATTACATTTTCCAATTCTCTTACGTTCCCCGGCCAATGATAACGCAAAAGCATATCAACAGCCGAAGGTACAAACTCTTTAATTAATCTGTTATTTTTTTTTGCATATTTCTTTAAGAAATAATCGGCAAGTAACGGCAGGTCTTCTTTTCTTTCTCTAAGAGGCGGAAGGTCAATGGGCACAACGCTCAGTCTAAAAAACAAATCTTTTCTGAACCGCCCTTTTTCAACTTCTTCTTCAAGATTTTTATTTGTCGCAGCAATTATGCGTACGTTTACTTTAATAGTTTTATTCCCGCCGAGCCTTTCGAACTCGCCTTCTTGTAAAGCACGAAGAATTTTGGCTTGAGTAGAAGGAGACATATCACCGATTTCGTCTAAAAAAAGTGTTCCGTTGTTTGCCTGTTCAAAACGTCCTTCTCTTTTAGAATGTGCGTCCGTAAACGCTCCTTTTTCGTGTCCGAATAGTTCACTTTCCAACAGGTTTTCTGCAAGAGCAGCACAGTTAACTTTGATAAACGGTTTATCTTTTCGCCTACTATTTTTATGAATGGCTTCGGCAATAAGCTCTTTACCGGAACCGCTTTCTCCTAAGATTAAAATTGTTGCGTCGCTTGGTGCGGTCAGTGCAATTGTTTCAAAGACATCTATCATTTTTTTACTTTTTCCGATAATGGAACTAAAGTCGAATTCGCGGTCAATCCGCTCTTTGAAAATCTTATCGTCAATTTTCAACGTCTGAGGATTCAGCACTTTATCGATCGCCTGAATAACCTTTTCGATATCCAGCGGTTTCATTAGATAATCTATTGCACCTAATTTTAAAGCTTCAACAGCAGTTTGAACGGAAGCGTATGCAGTCATAATTAAAACCGGAATAGCGGGACTTATTTTTTTTATTCGTTTTAATGCTTCAACTCCGTCCATATTTTTCATTTTTAAATCGAGCATTATCAGATCAAAAAAAGAAATTTCAACCCTGGCAACTGCCTCGCTGCCATCCGAGGCTTCAAAAATCTCATACCCATGTTCTAAAAGAGTGGCTCTTAACATCATACGATGGCCGGCATCGTCATCTACAATTAAAATTTTTTTTACTTTTTTGTCCATTTATTATCTGTTTGTTTTTGGAAGAAAAATCTTAAATTCAGTTCCTTTTTTTATGTCACTTTTAACATCAATTTTACCGTTATGATTTTCGATTATACGGAAAACAATTGCAAGCCCCAAACCTGTACCTCCTTTCTTTAAAGTAAAGAAAGGATCGAAAATATGCGGAAGATTTTCTGACTCAATGCCTTTGCCGGTATCGGCTATAACGATTTCAATCATTTTTTCTTTCAAAGAAACTTCGATATTTAACTTGCCGTTTTGTTTCATTGCATCTACAGCATTGATAAACAAATTAAGCATAGCCTGAGTTAAAAGATCGGAATCACCTAAAATAAAAGGCAAATCTGTTTCAAACTTTTTTTGAATAATAATGTTTTTATCTCTTGCATCGGATTGAATCAGTTTTAAAGAATGTTCAATCAATTGATGAACATCAATCTTTTTAAGATTAGGCTCGAACGGTTTTGCGAAATTTAACAAATCCTGAATTACCCGATTTAGCCGGTCTACCTCACCTGCCATAACTTCAGCGTAATTCCAATCTTCTGAATCGCGTTTGAATTTATTCCGGAAATACAATGCAAAACCTTTAATGGAACTAAGCGGGTTGCGGATTTCATGAGCAATGCCGGCTGCCATACGCCCTAAACTGGCAAGTCTTTCGGAACGTTCTATTTTCTTTTCCAACAATTTGATCTCTCTTAGGTCGCGCAGTATTATTACAGCACCGATAACTCCTCCGTTTGCGTTTTTCAACCTGCTGGATGTAACGCTTAATGGAATTACTTTCCCATCGTTCAAAGTACAATCAATTTGTCTTACAATATTTTCGTCTGTCGGTGCTATGATATCACTTAAATCACACTTTTTCAGAACTTCGCCGAGATATTTACCCTTTAAATTCAGATGATTCATTTCGAGTAAATCGGCAGCGTATTTGTTAACAGTTTCTATTCGTCCTTCATTATCTAAAGAAAACAATCCGTTCGGCATACCCTCGACCACATTACGGGTATAAGTTTCCATGTTTTTCAAAGTGTTGTTTACTACATAATAATTTTGAAGTATAATAAGAAAATAAAAAGAGGCAGAACCTAAAATAAGCAATATAGCCGCTGAAATTAGTGCTCTATGAATATCAGAAGATTGAGCCTGGCGATATTCCGTTAATTTAAAACTTAAAATTATGTACTCTTTTTTCATTGATAAATAGTTGTTTCTTCCTCTATACATCATCCTTCCCCTCATTTCATTCATTCTTAAACGCCTTGAAGAAGATACGGGTTCGAATTTTTTAACAATTTGAAAAACATTTACACCTGTGCTGTTTTTAACTATTCCATGTACAACTTGATCGTCCTTTTTTAATTTTGAAAATCCGGTCACTGTTTCCCCAATTATTTTAGGTGTTCCGGCAGCGAGGATTCTTCCATTTCCATCAACAAGGAGAATTTGACTGATATTCGGCCCTTTTGCAGTTTCTTCAATTAAAGTTTGAACCTGACTTTGTCCCCATCTCATTTCCATCATTCCTGTTCTTGCACCCGATTCAATTGCACGTATTAATGTAACACCTTCCGATAAAAGGTGCTTTTTTAAAAGGTATTTTTCATGATTGTAATTCATATAAGTTTGAAAACCTACAATCATTAAAAGAAGAAAAGAAGCTGCTCCTAATGCTGCTATTGGATAAGATAAATTTCTTCTTTTAAACATTTTCATAATTCAAGTATGATATTGGACATAGATAAATTAAAATTATTTTAACACACCCTCAATTAAATACAGTCTATAATTCTCGCTAAATTATTAAAAACCAGCCAGCTAATGACGTAAAAGCATTTTATATGGTATTTAACTGCTTAATTTTATCACTTATTTTAGTGCTACTTAATAACCATAAGCAATAAAATATTTAAGATGATGAAAGTACAAAAATTAGTTGGCACAGTAAACTCTTTTACAGGGATTCCTTTTATACTTTGAATTCGCCAAGCTACTTCGTTGTAAAAAGTCAAGATATGCGTCAGGATTGGCACGAACAACCTTCGCAGGTGTCACCATACTATCAATTACGGTGAGAAGGTTAAACACGTAGGTCAATAATAGCGTGCAGTTCGGAGCTATAATAGATTTAGCCTGCGAATTAAAGTGTTACTATAGATTTTTTAACAAGCAATATAAAAACGACTCTTTAGGTTGATTATTGCTTAAGGGCTTGTTAAGAAACAACTACTCCGTTTATACTCATTCTTTTGCCCGCTAACTTCGTTAAAAAGCCTCGCCGTAGCTTTGCTATGCCTGCATTTTTTGCCTCGTTATCGAACAAAATAACTTCGCCTAATTCGGAGAACTTATTTCGTAACAAACCCTAAGTTCAATTAGTAAATACGACTTGAACCTATCCTTGGCGTAAAAAACTTGAAAAATTTGGTTAAACAAATATTTATCTCTAATTTTGCCGCCCAAATTTTTAAGGAGTGGAGAAGGGCAACAAGGAGTTCATTATTCCCGTAAAAGGGTTGAGTCTTGGTGAGCATTATTATGACTTTGTTGTGAGGGAGGCGTTCTTTGAGCAGTTTACATTTCAGGGCATTCATCACGGTGAGCTGAAGTTGTCTTTAAATATTGAAAAGGAATCGGGGCTAATGATACTTCTGTTCCATTTCGACGGCAGTTTACAACTCATTTGCGATCGTTGTCTCGATGAATATACGCAGCCATTGCAGGATGATTTTCGCCTGATTGTAAAATATGGTGAGAAAGAGAAAGAGGCTTCGGAAGAACTAATAACGATTCCTTTTGAAGAGAGTCATCTCGATATAGAGCAGTATGTTTATGAGTTCATTCAACTGATGGTTCCTATGAAAAGAGTTCATCCGGATGACGAAGACGGAAATAATACTTGTAATGCAGAGATGATAAAAAAGCTGGAAATGCTTGAAGAAACTGAGATAGATGCCCGATGGGATGCATTAAAGTGATTAAAAAATAAAAAATAACCGATAAAAAATAATTAAAATGGCACATCCAAAAAGAAAAATTTCAAAAACAAGGAGAGATAAAAGAAGAACGCATATAAAAGCGCATGCTCCTGTTTTGGCTACCTGCCCTACTACCGGTACTGTGCACGTTTATCATCGTGCTTACTATGTTGATGGCGACCTTTACTATAAAGGAAAACTTATAGTTCAGGGTGCAGAAGCTTAATATAGTGTGACCAAGAAAACGTCAATTTCTTGTTACTATCGTACAGAGTTTTAGTCATCCCGACGATACTGCCGGGACTCCTGAATTTCCGTACTTCGAATCCCAATGGTTATAAGGACGAACCTGACCCCTAAGTAAGCCTCACGGTAAAATGCCGTGAGTTTTCTGAGAGAACGACCGGAAAAACCAAAGGCCTTTGTCCTGAAAACGAACAAAGGCCTGCTTTTTTTTGTAAATGTAAAAACCGGCTACCGGTTCTTTCTTCCACAGCGTAGAGATTAGTTTTATTTGTTTTCCCGATTTATTAATGAAAATAGTACTTTTGCTCCCTGTAAATTTAAGATTTTATCATGGCAAAATTAAGAGCTGCCATAAAAGGTATTCATGCCTGGGCGCCCAAAGATGTGTTGACTAACAAAGACCTTGAGAAAATAGTGGATACAACAGATGACTGGATTGTTTCGCGTACCGGTATCAGAGAAAGACACATATTAAAAGGTGTAGGTCTGGGGACTTCCGATATGGGAGTGGAGGCTGTAAAAGGGTTATTGGAAAAGACCGGAACAAAACCCGAAGAGATCGATTTGCTGATTTGTGCCACCGTTACACCCGACATGCAGTTTCCGGCTACTGCCAATATCATCAGCGACAAGGCAGGGATTAAAAATGCTTTCAGTTTTGATATGAATGCTGCCTGCTCTACTTTTATCTTTGCATTGGAAACGGCTTCAAAATATGTTGAGTCAGGCGAATACAAGAAAGTAATCGTGGTAGGTGGCGATAAAATGTCGTCAATCACCGATTATACCGACCGTACTACCTGCATCATTTTCGGGGATGCTGCCGGAGCGGTATTGCTGGAACCTACTACCGAAGAACTGGGTATTATGGACCATCGTTTTTATACGGATGGTTCGGGACGTGTCCACCTGCACCAAAAGGCCGGGGGTTCTGTCAGACCGGCTTCACATGCTACGGTAGATGCCCGCGAACATTATATTTATCAGGAAGGGCAGCCGGTTTTTAAATTTGCCGTTACCAATATGGCCGATGTAGCCGTAGAAATCATGAAACGCAACAACCTGACGTCGGATGATATCTCCTGGCTGGTGCCACATCAGGCTAATCTGCGGATTATCGAAGCCACAGCACGCCGTATGAAACTAAACAAAGAAAAGGTTATGATTAACATCCAGCGTTATGGCAATACCACCAACGGAACTATTCCCATGTGCCTTTTCGAGTGGGAAGACCAACTGAAAAAAGGCGATGACATTGTGCTGGCTGCTTTCGGTGGCGGTTTTACCTGGGGCGCCGTTTATTTGAAATGGGCCTACGACGGGAAAGCAGGGAAGTAAAGCACAAGCGTCCGCTCGCACCAGTAACTACCCCTGCGTTTAATTCTGAGCCATCTTTGGGAAAGCAAAAGCGTCGGCATGGCGTGAGAATCCAAAGAATTGGATAACCAAATTAGAATGCCGGAAAGCAAGGCACAAGCGGGTGCTTGCGCGAGGTGATTATTTATTCGTCTTCGATTAGTTCAAAGTCGAGCTGGCGTTTTTCCAAATCTACGTTTTT
>CAZRAW010000022.1:0-5020 GCA_964598065.1 uncultured Lentimicrobiaceae bacterium | reverse complement strand
ATTCGTCTTCGATTAGTTCAAAGTCGAGCTGGCGTTTTTCCAAATCTACGTTTTTTACCAGAACTTTCACCGGATCGCCCAAACGGAGTTTTTGTCCGTAGCGTTTTCCGATAATCTGGTAATTGTCTTCATCAAGGTAGTAATAATCATCTTTCATATCATTGAAACGGATAAGGCCTTCACTTTTGCTTTCTACCAGTTCCACAAAAATGCCCCATTTGCTCACACCGGAAATCAGTCCATCAAAAGTCTTGCCCACTTTATCCAACAGGAATTCTACCTGTTTGTATTTGATGGAAGCTCTTTCGGCTTCGGCGGCTCGTTTTTCCATATCCGAAGTATGCTCGCATTTCTCTTCGTAAGCTTCTTTGTTTACCGACCGTTTACCTTCGAGATAATGCTCCAGCAGCCGATGCACCATGGTGTCGGGATAACGCCGGATGGGTGAAGTGAAATGGGTGTAATAAGGGAACGAAAGCCCGTAATGCCCGATGTTATCCGTTGAGTAATAGGCTTTTGACATAGTACGGATGGCAATGGATTCAATCATGTTTTCTTCGCCTTTGCCTTTGATGTCGCTAAGAAGCCGGTTAAAAGATTTGGCCAGACTTTCGTGCGACTGAACCTCCAGCGAATAGCCCAGCCGGTTCAGAAACTGCGTAAAAGTGTTCAGCTTTTCGGGGTTAGGTTCGTCGTGTACACGGTAAACAAAAGTCTTGGGTTTTTTGTTGTTTTGCGGTTTCCCGATAAAAGCAGCCACCGATTTGTTGGCGAGCAGCATAAATTCCTCCACGAGATGGTTGGCTTCTTTCGACTCTTTCACATAAGTTTCGATGGGTTTTCCTTTCTCATCCAATTTAAAACGTATTTCCGGGGTGTTGAAGTTGATGGCTCCGTTTTTAAAGCGGACATCCCGCATGATAGTAGCGAGTTCATTCAGTTTCAGGATATTTTTCACAGACTCCCCCTCTTCCGTTTCAATAATTTTTTGTACTTCCTCGTAGGCAAACCGGCGGTTGGAACGAATGACTGTTTTTCCGAACCACTGACTCAGCACCTCTGCTTTGTCGTTTATTTTAAAAACGGCCGAGAAAGTCAGCTTATCTTCATCCGGGCGCAGGGAGCAAACACCGTTAGAGAGTTTTTCGGGCAGCATGGGAATCACGCGGTCCACGAGATAGATGGAGGTTGCTCTTTTGTACGCTTCGGTATCCAGTATCGTGTCGGGTTTCACGTAATACGACACATCGGCAATGTGCACACCCACTTCCCACAAGCCATTGCCAAGACTTTGCAGGGAGATGGCATCATCAAAATCTTTGGCATCCGCCGGGTCAATGGTGATGGTCCACACTTTCCGGTAATCTTTCCGGTGGGCAATCTCCTCTTTCGGAATCTCCATGTTGATTTTTTCGGCTTCCTGTTCTACATTTTTAGGAAAAGCGAGTGGAAAATCAAAATCGGCAAGGATAGATTTCATCTCCACATCGTTGTCGCCGGGTTTTCCCAGCACTTCTGTTATTTCACCAAACGGGTTGTTAGAATGCTCGGGCCAATCGGTAATTTTCACCAATACTTTTTCGCCGTGTCTGGCTTTTTTTATCTGACTTTTCGGAATAAAAATATCGTAGGGCATGGCCTGGCTGTCGGCCACCACAAAACCAAAATTTTTGCTCAGTTCGAGAATACCGACGTAGTTTATCTTCTTCCGCTCCAGAATTTCCACAATTTGGCCTTCGGGTTTGTGTTCTTTTCGTTTTGGGAAGAGAAGCACTTTTACATGATCGCCGTTCAGCGCATGATGCACGTTGTTGGAGGCAATAAAAATATCTTCGCCCCCTTCATCGGAAAGGATATAAGCTTTCCCCGTTTTTTTCAATTCTACGGTTCCGGTGATGTATTTCTTTTTGTTAGCCAGCGTTTCCAGTTTGTCTGCATGCAAAATAAATTTTCCTTTTTGCACTTCCCGCAAGACTCTCTGCTCCATTAGTTCGTTTAAAATGGTGTAAACAAGGCTTTTGCCGGCTTTATCTTTAATACCAAGCTGGCTGGCAATTTGTTTGTTGTTATAAGTTTTAAACGGGTTGCCGGCAAAAATACTGACGATGATACCGTGAAGCTGACTTTTGGGATATTTTCTTTTTTTTGTCATAATTGTTTTAAATTTGATTTTGCAGTTTCGGAATGGCTGCAATAAGATTTTGTGTATAAAGTTGTTGGGGATGAAAATAGATTTCATCCGCATCTCCGGCTTCAATAATTTCTCCTTCTTTCATCACCAGGATGCGATCGGACATAAACCGTACAACCGACAAATCGTGTGAGATAAAGATGTAGGTAAAGCCGAATTCGGCTTTGAGCCGGTTCAGCAGATTCAGGACGGTGGCCTGCACCGAAATGTCAAGGGAGGAGACAGCCTCATCGCAAATAATAAACCGGGGTTGGAGCGCCAGTGCGCGGGCAATAACAATACGCTGCCGCTGACCGCCGGAAAATTCATGAGGATAACGGTTAAAATGTTCTGCTTTCAGCCCTGTTTTTTCCATGAGTTCAATGGTCTTTTGTTTTCGTTCCGCATTGTTTTTATAGATACGGTGCACCTGCATAGGCTCCATGATGGCTTTGCCGATGCTCAGTCTGGGGTTAAGCGAAGAGTATGGGTCCTGAAAGACAATACCCATCTTTTTACGAAAAGGCCGGAGCGCTTTTCGCGAAAGTGAGAGCAGTTCGTTTTCTTCAAAATAAATCCTGCCGCTGTCGGGTTCAATCAATCGAAGCAGACTTCTTCCGAGGGTGGTTTTCCCGCATCCCGACTCTCCCACCAGCCCCAGTGTCTCGCCCGGGAACACTTTGAAACTAACCTGGTTTACCGCCTTTAATTTGCGCAGTGTTTTCCCACTCCACGATTCTTGCAAAGGAAAAGTCTTTATTAGCTTTTCGGCTTCTAATAAGGGTGGTTGTTTGTATAATGCTTCTAATCGTTTTTTGCGATTTTCGGTTGTCTCTTCTTCCGGCTGAAAAGAAATTTCTTTGTTGGTATTCAAAAAGTCATCCAGCGTGGCCAGCTTTTTCAGTCTTTTGTCGAGAGGCGGATGGCAGGCAAGCAGCGCCTTTGTATAAGGATGTTCCGGATGGCCAAAGATTTTGCGACTGTCGCCATGTTCAACAATTTCGCCTTTATACATGACCATTACCTCATCGGCAATGCCGGAAACCACGTTCAGGTCGTGGGATATAAACAACAGGCTCATGCCGGTTTCCTGCTGTAGCCTTTTAAGCAGGGTGAGAATTTCTTTTTGTACGGTTACGTCGAGGGCCGTGGACGGTTCGTCGGCAATCAGAATATCCGGATTGTTGGCCAGGGCCATGGCAATCATAACCCGCTGTTTTTGTCCTCCCGAAATTTGATGTGGATAGGAAGAAAAAATCTTCTCCGGATGGGGAATTTGTACTTTTTCTAAAAGCAGGAGCGCCTGTTTGCGTGCTTCCTTTTTTGATATTCTTTGGTGCTGCCGGATAGCCTCGATCACCTGTTTTCCACATTGCATCACCGGATTCAGTGCTGTCAGGGGTTCCTGAAAAATCATGGATATTTTACGGCCTCGTATTTTCCGCAGGGCTCTTTTGGGAAACAAAAGCAGGTTGTTATCCTTAAAAAAAATCTCACCACCGGTGATATTAATCTGTTCGGGTAGCAGCCCCATAATGCTCAATGCGGTAAGCGATTTACCTGATCCTGATTCGCCCACCAGCCCCATGCAGCTTCCCTTTTTCAGATGAAAGCTCACCCGGTTTACCACCCTGGAACCTCTGACTTCTATACACAGATTATTTACCGATAACATTTTTCAAAGATAACGATTTTAAAAATGCTTTGCCGATGCATTTTGCAAATCAAAATATGGATGTATTTTTGTCAGGCAAATGATGAAAAGATGAAGAAAATTTTGTTAGTGGCTGTCTTGGCCATCGTTTTTCTGAGCTCCTGTAGAAGTCCGGAAAGTAAGCTTATAGGCAACTGGAAAGTTACCAATGTAAAAACTGATTTTGGAAAAACGCAACTTCCTCCAGTGCTGGAAGCACACATTGTGGCAGAACAGAAAAAAATCAGCTTTCGTATCATAAACGATTCGGTAATGGTGTTAATACTGGACAACAACACCCACGAAGCCAAATGGAAAATGGATAAACAACACAATATCAGTTACTATTTTACCACACAACCAGGTCTGGTGTACAAACTGGGCAAATGGAATGACAACGAGATTATAACGGATACCAAAATGCCGCTTGGGAAACTGGTGGTTACCTATGAAAAAAAATAGCCGCCCCTTTACAGGACAGCTGTTTTCCAGGCCATTTAAAAAACACCTTGTTTCATAAAGGATGAAACAAAAGATATGGGCACAAATGAAACCTCCCCGCCGTAAGCGGACGGGGTATCAACCTAAAAAAATATGTTTCGCCCCAAGGAGCGGAGTATTTACTCATTTATCCCGATACGCTCCGCTATCGGGATTCGTTCAACTTACAAATTTTAATGCGCTTCGCTTTTAAAATTTGAGTTTCACGAATAAATTTACTTTTTTCTTTCAAAAAAATCCAGCGGCAACATTTTCAGTCCGGTTACATATGTTCCACCCAGGTACGAATTTCTTCCAGCTCGGCATCCAGGTTTTTTGTCGGCATGGTTCTGCCCGCCTTTTCATACCAGTAGTTTGCATTCCAGCTATCCCCTTCTTTGCGGTGCAAAAACGCATGAAACCAGCACGCCTCAGGACATTCGTAATGCTGCACAATACGGTGAGCGTCCTCCAGATTGTCGTCCATGACCATTTCAATGGCCTCCAGTAATTCTTCCTTACTAATCATTGTCTTCAATTTGGTGGCTCTAATTTACAAAAAAACCTGAATTCCAAACTTTCCGTGAAAAAATTATGGCTGATAATAAACAAATTTTCAAAAATAATTTGCTTTTTCAGGGGGCCCCGGTTTCCTCATGCAGGCCGACGCAAACCTC
>CAZRAW010000021.1:0-27248 GCA_964598065.1 uncultured Lentimicrobiaceae bacterium | reverse complement strand
AATCAGACAAATATTATATTATAGGTGAATTAAGATTTTTATTGTTTATGCTAATAATTCTTAATAGTTGTTCACAATGCTTTTAAAAGGCCTGTCCGTTCATTAAATTCATTAATCAGTAGATCCCAGACCTTAACTTGATTGAAAAGTTTAGGCCAGATATCACGGTCGTACCATAAAGTATTCAGGTCACTCACTTCTTTGGCCTGCTGTTCGACCCAGGTAAAATATTTTAAATTATGGATAGCTTTTTGATCCTGATAATTCAATTCTCTCATATTGTCTGTCCCCTGTCCCTGCATGCACCTTTCATAATCGATTGCAGCCCTCAAGGATGTATATTTGCCTCGTTCTTCTTCAAGTTCTTTAAGACGAGATTGGTACATATCCACGGAATCTGTAGCAATTGTAATTATCACATCCTCTTCGGTCAGTTCGTAATATTTGGCAGTTTTAATAGCCGTCAGTAAATTAGCAATTGAAGATATCCCCATCAACGGCAAAACATTTAACAAGTCTTGATCAAAGCCCAAGGAGTGTAAATACCGATGACCCTCAGTATCGTTAAATAATCGCAACAACCGCATGGGGTCTTCATCATCAATGGCAGAAACCATATTTGTGTTTTTCACGTTATGAATCCAGGGAACATGTTTATCACCAATTCCCTCAATTCGGTGTGCACCAAATCCGTTCCTAAGCAAAGTGGGGCATTGCAGGGCTTCAGAGGCAACTACTTTAATTT
This sequence comes from uncultured Lentimicrobiaceae bacterium, assembly GCA_964598065.1. GTDB lineage: Bacteria > Bacteroidota > Bacteroidia > Bacteroidales > F082 > Sulfidibacterium. The sequence continues at coordinate 26,503 of CAZRAW010000021.1, read as the reverse complement.
GCGGAAATAGTGTCCGCAGGTAATCTCCTGCAGCAATTGTTCCTGCTGAACCCGTTGCGGAAATGTAGGCTGCCAATTGGCTGTTTTTGCTTTTAAGCAAATCATAAACATCTTCAATGGCTTGTCCGGTAACATTATAATGCCAAGCAGCATTTCCAAATTCATCAAATTGATTAAAGATAACAACATCATCTTTTGTGCGTTTTAACTCCCAGCACTTGTCATAAATCTCTTTAACATTTGATTCACTTCCGGGGGTGGCAATAACCGTTGATTTTACAACGTTTCTTAACCAGTCAAAACGTTCCTGACTCATTTCTTGTGGTAAAATCGCAATGGGTTCGGTTCCCATTAGCCGGCTATCGAAGGCCCCACCGCGGCAATAATTTCCTGTGGAAGGCCAGACCGCTTTATGAAAAGAGGGGTCAAACTCACCCGTTATAATCCGCGGGGCAAGACATCCATAAGCTGCTCCTACTTTGTGAGCTCCGGTGGGAAAATATTTTCCTATCAACAGTACAATCCTTGCTTTTACTCCTGTAAATTCGGAAGGGAGTTCAATATAGTTTGGCTTACCAAATAATCCTCCTTTTTCTTTTGGCTCATTTTTCCAGGTAATTCGGAAAAGATTTAATGGATTTATTTCCCATAAACCTATATTTTTTAACTTTTGTTTTATTTTCTCCGGGATAAGCTCAGGGTGACATTGTTGTTCAAAAGTAGGCAAAATTATTTTTTGTTCTCTAAAACGATTTACTGCGTGTTCCAGGGCTTTTTCATTTACTACCCTATCAGAAAAGTGTATCATAAGATTAAATTATATTTGTTTCTACAAAAATAATATTTTTATAGATAAAAAAATATTATTGATTTATTTTTCTCCTTTTAATAGAAATAAAGATAAAATTCACTATTTTTGTTGAATTATTTAGCATTTTATTACTTTTGACTAAATTTTATTCATTCTCATTGGGAAAAATAGCTGGTAATTCATTTTATTTAAAACAATATACATAAAAAAATGGATAAAAAAATAAAAGCCATCGACGAAATTGACATAAAAATACTTAATTTACTACAACGAAACAGCAAAATAACTATCCGTGAATTGTCGGAAAAACTTTTTTTATCGTCAACACCCATTCACGAACGAATAAAGAAACTGGAAAAAGACGGACTCATCAAACAATACATCACAATACTTGACCCAAAAAAAATTAATAAGGGGATGATTGTTTATATCTCGGTGAGCCTGATGAAACACACCAAAGAAGTGGTAGATAAATTTGAAAGAGCTATCAACCAACTGGATGAAGTGAGCGAATGTTATTATATTTCAGGGAATTCCGATTTTTTGCTAAAGGTATATTGTAAAGGTATGGAAGACTTTCATACTTTTTTGACAGAAAAATTCTCTATCATTGATAACATATCTCAGTTTTACAGTTCATTTGTTCTGACAGAAACCAAAGTTTCCTATCAATTTAAATTGTAAACTATAATACTCCCCAAAAATCAGACCACTGGTTAAGTTGAACTAAAATGTCTGACATATTTATCACCTTGATAGTGATTTACTATACCGTCAAAAACCCTTTTGGGTAGAAAATTTGTTATTTGTGCGAAAACATATTTACCGTCATTCATAGTGAATTATTTCTAACAATAACGATTTCAAATCGACACGCAATAAAAACTCTTATAAAGTATAGACTATCAGTTAATTCGGAGAACTATTCCAAGTTTTTAGTGGACAGTAGTGATGTTCTTTTAACTTTTTAACTATACCTTAAATCCGCAGGCTAAATCTATTACAGCACCGAATTGCACGCCATTATTGACAGTGCTCGCTTAAAGCTTCTCACCGTAGCGAGTACTACGCTTGCGAGGCTTCTTCACTGCGCATGCCAATCTTAACGCACATTTCGGCACTTCATTACGAAGTAGTCTGCGGATATAAGGCTATGTTTTACCACGGCCTGCTTTTTAGCCCTCTTTTAAACATGATATTCATTTTACAAGCCCCAAAATTAAACTTGATATTAATTATGGATCTTTTGTGAATACTGCAAGTATCTTTGGAATAATACCAAGCCAAAAAAGCTATTCAAACCAAGGAGTTCTAAGCATCAGTGCCAGTAGCTTTTGTAAGTTCTTCTTTAATTTCATTTGAACCACCACCACCATTAAAGAAAGCATTGAGGGCTACTGCCGTGACAGCACCAAGAGTAATGCCACTACGCAATACTGTCTGGCTCCAGTCAGGAAAGATTCTAAAGAAGCCGGGGGATACCAAAGGTATAAGACCTATTCCAATACTAACAGCAACAATAAAGAGATTGTGCGGATTTTTGTCGAAGTCAACCTTAGAAAGTGTCTTAATCCCAGTGGCAGCCACAATCCCAAACATGGCAATCCCGGCTCCCCCTAAAACAGGAAGAGGTAATGAAGCGATGATGATTGCCAATTTAGGGATCAGACCCAAAACTACCAGAATTATACCGGAAGTTGCAACCACGAAACGACTTTTTACTCCGGTTAGTGCAACTAAACCTACATTTTGAGCGAATGCAGTATAGGGAAACGCATTCAAAATACCACCAAGAAATGTTGAGAAACCATCAGCTCTCAAACCACGGGTCAAGTCATCTTCTTTAATCGGTTTATCAATAATTTCGCCGATAGCAAGGAAATCACCCGTGGACTCAACCATGGTAACCAACATTACCAGAATCATGGCAATGATTGCTCCGACATCAAACTTCGGTAAACCATAAAAGAACGGTGTATCAAGTCTCAACCAGGAAGCAGCCGAAAGGCCTGATAAGTTTACTAGTCCCAAGGGAAACGCAATGATCATCCCAATTAATAATCCAATCAAAATGGCAATATTAGCAATAAAGCCTTTGAAATATTTATTCACCAAAAGAATAACTAAAAGCACAATTCCGGCAAGTGCCAAAAATTCCAGCGAACCATAATTTTTATTACCGAAACCCCCTGCTGCCCAGCTTACGCCAACAGGAAGAAGCGATATTCCAATAATAGCAATAACACTTCCTGTAACCACAGGCGGGAAAAAGCGTAACAACTTACTAAAATAAGGGGCAAGAAAAAAGGCAAAAAGTCCTGCGACAATAACTGCACCGTAAATCGTCTCCATTCCCTGGCTTTTGGCAATCATAATCATAGGGGTTACCGCAGCAAACGTTACCCCTTGAATAACCGGAATACGAATACCGAGTTTCCAGAACCCGATTGTTTGGATTAATGTAGCAATACCACAGGTAAACAAGTCAGCATTAATCAGAAAAGCAGTTTCAGCCTTTGTCATACCTGCAGCCGCTGAAATAATAAGTGGTACGGCAACTGCACCCGCATACATTGCCAGAACATGTTGCAAACCATATACAAAAAGTTTACTTCCCGGAAGCATTTCGTCCACCGGATGTTTACTCACTTTAGTGCGGACCTTTCGTTGATAAATTTTTTTAATCATGATTTTATATTTTTAAATTAAAAAGTCCATTTTGCGGCTATGGTTGGGTCTATTCTGAACTCTTTTACCACCAGATGGTCTTCAATTTCAATTTCTGTTCCTAGCGAAAGATGTTTTCCTATATTGTACCAGAATTGGGGCTGAGTATTAAAGACATATCCCGTGTTGCCACCTGCGAAAACTTTTTTCTCTTTCCAGAAGTCGAAAAACCCGGAAAGAGTTAATTTTTTATTAAAGAACAATAAATTCCATACACCCGTAATTTGAAATGAGGGATAATTAGCAAACCGGATAAGTTTATACATAATTTGGAGTGTGAACATTTTGGAAAAATTGGAATTGGCCCAAGTATATTGTCCCCCGAATAACCAAGCATCATTGATCTGAAAGGCACCTATATAAGGTGTTGCTTCATACTCGCCAAAACCGCCATCATATTCCAAGTGGATTTCAAAAGGGCTTTTCCAGAATTTTAAATTCCTCGTAATTTCCCAATAGGCGAGATTAACCCCATGCAGGTTTTTAGCAACACCATACTGCATATCTATAAAAAAGTAAGTACTACCCCAAGTATCTGCATTGAAGTATTCAACTGTAGACAGAAGACGAGCCTTTTCGTTCTTCACAAAAAGATAGTGAAGCTGGACATCGAGTTGTGCATAAACGGCGGTACTAAAAATACCGCATAAAAGAACCAATAAAAATTTTTTCATAATAATATTTTTTTGAGGTTAAAAAATTAATTACAACAAGATGGATAGTATGTGACAAATGTAGCATTATAATTATTTTACCGATTTTTAGGGTTTAAATTTGGTAAAAGAGTTGCGTTTGGGAAGAAAAATAACATGATTTTAGAAATTTTGTCTTTAAACATTGTAATCAGAATTCAAATATCCTATCTAAAAAACAGGCTCTTATAGATAAATCAGGAAGATATAAGTCAAAATAATGCATTTTATAACAATCTATATAAAAACCTATTACTGAAGTTTCGCACATTTTGCAAAAGGCAAGTAATTAAGTGGATACAAGTAGGTATCTTTAGCGATTATTAAATTAATAAGATAAAACATTCATTATCAATAAAATACTATTTGTGAATAATACACAATTATAACAAGCTTACGAGTTCATACAGCTTACCGAAAAAAATATTTTTTTTGACCGGAAGATCGGGTTATACTTTTTTACTTGCCTTACGGTGAAACATGTTGTATTTTAGTCCGGAAAAATTTTAGGTGCCATGAAGAAAAAAAATATTAACCTGCGGAAGCCGGCTTTTGCCGGTAGTTTTTATCCTCCTTCAAAAGAAACAATAATTGCATTCATTGAGCGTTTGGAAAAAGCCCCGGCATTAAAAGAAGGAGATTTTGACAGAAAGAGTATTTCAAAGGTTTCCGGCCTTATTGTGCCACATGCCGGGTGGATTTTTTCAGGAAAAACAGCATTGGCTGCTTATTATTTATTAAAGACCATAACACCTCAAAAGATTGCGCTGCTCGGCCCGTCGCATCGTTCACTTATCCATTCGGTTTATAGTGACAATAACGACTTTTGGGAAACTCCCTTAGGACGTACACCTGTAATTCACGACCTGCATTTTCAATCTTCGGAGCAAGTGCACGCAACAGAGCACTCTTTAGAAGTGCAGTTACCTTTTATTCAATATTTTAGTCCTGATAGCAAAATTTTACCCCTCGTGGCAGGGCAAATATCCGAAGTGCAAGCGAGAGAATTTGCCGGGGCACTTGATAGTTATTTTATGATTATAAGTACCGATTTAAGTCATTATCATCCGTTGGAAACAGCCCGCCGGATAGATATGCAAAGCATAAAAAATATCGAAGAATGCAAAGAAAAAGATGTGGATGCGTGTGGAATTAATCCTTTACGTATTGCATTTGCCTCTATGCACAAACGTGGCCTCACGCCGCATCTGATTGATTATTCCACTTCGGCCGATGCATTTGGCGATACAAGTGCTGTTGTGGGATATGCAAGTTTTTGGTTTTAATAACTAAATTCTGATTATCGTGTTTTTTGGCTGGAAATCCCAAAATCCAAATGACCGTGTCAGGCGTAACAGACAAATAAATCATGATGTCGAAAAACCAATGCCGAAACAAACCTCTCTTGTATAAACATTTGGGGATTTTAGATTTGTGATTTCGGTATTATTTGTGATTTATTCACTGTTTATTCGGGTTAGCTTTCCTCAAAGCTATACACCTCATAAATTTCGTAAGAGGCATTTTCGTATTCCATAGCTGCAAATCCGGCTTTTAATGCCAAATGACTAAGAAACTCATGCGGTTCCGGTAGTTGCTGCCATACCTGGGGCAGTAACGTAGCCCGCCGGAAACCCGATTGTAAAATAACCCCTTTGCCTTCAACCAAAGAAAAGAGTTCCTCTTTTGTGTTAAAAGTGATGGGCACGGGCTTTGACAGAATACTGATTTCTATCTTTATTTCAGAAAGTTCCGGTGCTTCCAACGGTTCAAAACGGCCATCCATAAATGCGGCCATCATACTTTTGCTAATGATATTTTGCAAAAGTGTTTCATCTTTTCGGGCTTCCACATTTCCGATGCAACCTCTTAATTGGTCGTCATCCTTTTCTGAAAGGGTAACAAAACAAGCCAATGATTCCTTAAGAACCGGAATATTAAGTGCGGAATACCTGGCAATCAACTTGTTTTTGCATTGAATAATTTTGTTTTGCAAAGAACCATCTTCTTCAAAACAGCATTCGATGGCATTCCGTGCTATTTGAAGCAGTTCTTTTTTTTCTTTATCCGATAGCGAAATATGAAAATCCATAGTTTTTAATCTTTTAAGTTTCAGAAAACACCGGGAATTTTAGACCTGCAATGGGGACAACGTCCGTTTTCAACACGCATCATTGAAAGGGTATAAGCATTCCTGACAATTAATTTTTCACCACACTGCGGACAAAAAGTTGTATTACTTTCGTGCGGAACATTGCCCGTATAAACAAAACGGAGTCCCTCTTCTATGCCTGTTTCGTATGCTCTTTCCAGCTTGGTAAGCGGAGTTGGCGGTACGTTTGTCATTTTGTATGTCGGGAAAAAACGGGAAATGTGCCATGGAATATCTTTGGAAACGGAAGCGATAAAAGAAGCGATGTCTCTCAACTCTTCTTCCGAATCGTTTTCACCGGGAATAAGAAGCGTGGTCACTTCAACCCAAATACCTGCTTCGTAAGCACGGCGAATATTCTCCAGAACAGGTTCCAACCGTCCTTTGCACAGTGTCCGGTAAAATTTTTCAGTATAAGCCTTCAGGTCGATGTTCATGGCATCAATGGTATCCGGGAGTAATTTAAATGTTTCTTCGGTTTCGTATCCGTTGCTGATGTACACATTTTTCATCCCCCTTTTATGAGCTTCTTTGGCCGCATCCAAAACATATTCGATAAAAACCACAGGCTCGTTGTAAGTATAGGCAATGGAAGAACATCCATAAGTCTCAGCAGTATCCAACAATCGTGAAATGCTTAAACTTTCACCTTTTGTATCATCGCCACGCATTTGACTAATGTCGTAATTTTGACAAAAACTGCATTTGAAATTACACCCTGCCGTACCTATTGACATTGCTTTGCTACCGGGAAGAAAATGAAAAAGCGGCTTTTTTTCGATGGGGTCGGCATTAATGGCAATCGGGTATTCATAAACATTTGTAAGAAGCCTGCCATCAACGTTTTTGCGTGTTCCACAGATTCCGTATTGACCATCTTTTATCACACAACGATGTGTACAGGCATAGCAACGGACTTCATTCTCCGACAATGTCTCCCATAACAGCGCTTCGTTGAATCTGTCAATTGTCATGACTTTATCAGTTTTTATAAAAATACAAGAAAAAATGTTCTTTGAATCAAATTTCTCAAAAAAATTTGAAAATAAATTTTCCATATTTTCTCGTTAACTTTTGGTGCCTTTGAATTATAATACGATGGAAACGAAAACAGGTTATATAAATAAAAGATAAACATCATCCGTAACATGGATTTGCCGGTAACTGACGAAATCAGCATGGTGCGCACCGATTTGCCGGATGGCATCGGCAGCACGCTACGCCGCACAACAGAAACCTGCCTTCGGCGGTATTGAGTTGTTGATGATTAGCGACTTGCAACAGCTTTCGTCGTGGTAAAAGAGGACAAATGAAAATTGTTGCGCCGGCTCTCCATTAGAGAGTCCGGCATCAGATAAAATATACTTCTGCCATCGAGTACTTTAACATAACGATTAATATTTGTCTCTTTGATAATTCTATTTATTTCCATGCAACACAGTCTCCTCTTTTTTTGTTAATTTGCCCCAAATTAGAAACCATGAAAGAGACCATAAAAAATTTAAGAAACCACGGTTTTGAAGTTATTCCCGTTAGAAACGTTACAGAAGCGCTGGAAACTGCCAAAAAGTTCTTTACCGGCGTCCGGTCGGTGGGCCTCGGTGGCTCGGTGACCGTTCAGCAAATCGGCCTGCTTTCATGGCTGCGTGAACAGACCGATTTTCAACTTTTTGATCAATATGAAGAAGGCATTTCCATGGAAGAAAATGTGGAACGCCGCCGGAAGGGATTACTGGCCGACATTTTCGTTTCCAGCTCCAATGCTATCACCCGCTCAGGTTATCTTGTAAATGTAGATGGAGAGGGAAACCGCGTGGCAGCCCAGGCTTACGGGCCCAAAAAAGTATTGCTCATTGTGGGGAAAAACAAAATTGTTTCCGATGTGGATGCCGGATTCCGACGCATTGAGGAAGTCGTCGCCCCGAAAAATGTGGAACGCGTCAATAAAAAAGCTTTCTCCCTGAAAAAAGAGCCGAAATATACCGTTCAAAACATCCAAAGTGTCTTTGTAGTGATCAAAAAAACGGATAATCGAAACCGGATAAGTATGATTTTAGTGGATGAAGTGTTGGGATTTTAAAGTGCCTAAAGTGTGAAGTGCCTAAAATGTAATATCTTAATTTTAATATTCGTCTGTTTTTTGGTTGAAAATCACAGATCACAATTTACAAAAATCAAATAAATAACAAATTAGAAGAAACCGATTTTCAAATATAAATCCACTTGGTTGGTATTTTGATATTGGTTATTGGAATTTATCCGGGTTTTGTGGTTTGAAATTTGTCTTTTCCGGTTTAGCCGGGTTAGGGTTACGGATTTGATTCCAGGTATAATTCTAATTTTAAATACTTTACGCCTTTAGGCACTTTAAAACCTCCCCAAGGCTTCCATCAGCAGATTTTTGTATAAATTTCCTACGGGAAGCCATTCCCCGCCAATCACTACCCGGTTTTTCTCAACAGAATCAATTTTGGAAAGCGAAACAATATAAGAGCGATGAATCCGGACAAATTGTCCTTTGGGAAATTTTTTTTCGATGTTTTGCATGGAAATAAGCGTCAAAACCATCTTCTTTTCTTTCATTATAATCTTCACATAATCCTTCATTGCTTCGAGATATAAAATATCATTGTAAACCACTTTCACGATTTTTGTCCCATCCTTTACAAACATAAAATCACGATGAAACTCCGTTGCGGACGCAGGTTCCCGCCTGCTCATCTGTTCATAGGCTTTGTTCACCGCTTTCAAAAAACGTTGGTACGAAAAAGGTTTTACCAGATAATCCACGGCATCCAAATCAAAACCGGTTACGGCATAACTGCTGTAAGCCGTGGTAAAAATCACCATCGGTTTGTAATTCAGCGATTCATAAAGCTGGATGCCGGTCATGTCGTGCATTTGAATATCCAGAAAAATCAGATCTATTTTCTCTTTTTGCAGGATTTCCAACGCATCAAAACCATTTTTACAGGAAGCTTTCAGCTCTATAAACGGAATCTTTCCGGTAAAATCCTCCAAAATATCCCTGGCCAGCGGTTCGTCGTCAACAATGATACAATTCATCTTTTTCAAGCCTGTAAATTCAGTTGTAAATGTACCACAAAATTTCCATTGCTTTCTTTATAATCGAGATGGTATTTGTCGCCGTAAAGAAGGTCGAGGCGCTTACGCACATTGGCCAGGCCGATACCTGAAGAAGAATCTTTGCTTTTGGCTTTCGAGATTCTGTTCATCATATCAAACGTCAGGATATTCCCTTTCACCTGAATTTTTATCCCGATAGTTGCCCCATCAGCATCCACACCATGTTTAAAAGCATTTTCAATAAACGGAATAAACAGCATGGGTGCAATCATTTTTCTGCTGATATCGCCCTCAACCTCAAAACTAACCTGTGCCTCAGGTGGCATTCGGAGCTTCTGCAACTGGATATAGTTTTTCAGATACTCTACCTCTTTGTCCAGTTCCACCTCTTCCCTGTCCGATTCGTAAAGCATGTGCCGCATCAAATCGGACAGTTGTAACACCGCTTCCGGTGTCTTATCCGACTTTTTTATTGCCAGTGCATAAATACCGTTCAGACTGTTAAACAAAAAATGCGGATTTACCTGCGATTTTAAAAAAGACAGTTCCGACATCAGTTGTTGTTTTTCCATCTCTTTCCGCTCCTTCTCCTGCTGATACCATTCGCGGGTTTCGCGAGCTATGGTGCTGATAAAAAAGCCCATGAGAACAATCACCACCGTGCCGGCATTTTCAGCATGGCGGCGATGTTCTTTTCGCCTCTCCATTCTCTCCAGCATCTTTGCAGAAATAGGCTTTTTCGCCATCACCATGGTATTGTCAGCATATTTATCATGCACCCGATGCATGATAATATCGTTGGTATAATAGGAAAAGACAAGAGCAAGAATAATCGTCAAAGCAAACAACACCTGCTTCTTATGCAGTAAAAAGCGGGGAACCAACACAAAATAATTCAGATAAAAAAAGAAAAATACCAAAATAAAATGCAGGTTTCTTTTCACCATAAAAATCGGTCCCGAAGGAACCTCAAATAACAAATCCGGTAAAAAATAGACCACTATCCATGCCAAAATATGTAAAACGGGAGTTAAATATTTCCGAAAATTCATAAAATCATAATTTTCGACGAAAGTAAGGATATAACGCATTGTAGCGTCATCACTTAGACAAAACTTATCAAAAAATCGACCGGTCGGCAAAATCACCCGATAGAACTGGCGCATCCTCTTGTGCCTGTCATCTTTTAAAAAAATTAACTAAAAATTTAGTTATTTATTTGGATAATTGTAAAATGTTTATTTCCTTTGCAATAAATAACTAAAGCTTTAGTTATGATAAAAACAGAAAAGATGAGAACACTCACAAAAGCGGAAGAGCAAATCATGCACAAACTATGGGACATGAAGAAGGCACACGTAAAAGAAATTATTAAGGTGCTGCCTGGTCCCAGGCCGGCATATAATACCGTTTCGACCATCATTAGAATTCTGGAGAAAAAAGGATTTGTCGGACATCTCGCTCATGGAAAAACTTACGAGTATTATCCGCTGATTACCAAAAAAGCGTACCGGAAGAGTTTCTTTAGTAACTTTTTTCAGAACTATTTCAGCAATTCTTATCTCTCTTTTACCTCCTTTTTTGCAAAGAGCCAAAATCTTAGCCTCAAAGAACTGGAAGAGATGCAAAAAATTATTGAAGAAGAAATCAAAAAGAAAAATAACCTTTAATTCGAAAACCATGAATCTGTTATCGCTTTATTTGATCAAATCGCTCCTAAGCATGGGAATCTTTTATTTAACCTGGTTCCTTTTTTTCAGAAAACAAACCGATTTCCGGTTTAACCGGTATTATTTAATCCTCGCCACACTATTGGCGGTTTTTGTCCCCCTTATGCATCTTCCGGAATTGTTTCCCGCAGGTTTTCGGAATCCCATCGGGCAATTGTCGATTGTTAAAATCCGGGAAGTACTGATTGGAAACACAGGAAGCCATGCTGCCGGTGCTGCCGGATGGTCATTAGCAAGCGTACTTTGGGGAATTTATCTTCTCGGAATGTTTGTTATGACAGTTCGCTTGCTGCTGAGCCTGCGGCAACTTTACCGCCTTGCCGGAAAATCGGAAACGAAAACGGAGGCCGGAATAAAATATGTCTTTACCTTCGGAAAACTTCCGGTCTTCTCCTTCTTTCATCTTATTTTTATCAGTAAAGAAATATTTGAGAACCCCCATGCAGCAACCATTATTAATCACGAAAAAATTCACATCAGACAGAAACATTCCGTAGATTTATTTCTGTTTGAATTGTTGAGTATATTCCAGTGGTTCAACCCATTTGTTTATCTTATGAAAAAAGCGGCAAAAGAAAACCACGAATTCATTGCCGACAGTAGCATGCCTGTTTCCGAAAGCAGCGGAAACGGTTATCTGAGCCTGCTTCTCAGAGAAGCCAGCGGAGCTGAGTTAAGCCCTATCACCCATAATTTCAGTTATTCACTATTAAGAAAACGTATGATCATGATGAGAAATCAAAAATCCCAAAAAAGAATGCCGGTAAAATTGTTGCTAAGTGCAATGGCAATCGCGTTAACACTATTTGCCTGCAGTAATGCAAACCATCCGGCTACTGAAAAGACATCAAAGAATCTTAAGGAGACCACCCTGGTTAAGGTGAATTTATCTAAAGCCGACACCGGACAAATTTTTAAAGTAGTCGAAAAGATGCCGAAATTTCCGGGCGGGGTTCCTGCCCTTATGAAATATCTCGGTTCACATATCAAATATCCGGCAGAAGCCCGAAAAGCCAAAATACAAGGACGGGTTTTCGTAAATTTTATTGTTGAAAAAGACGGCAGTATCAGCCACGTGAAAATACTCAGGGGGATTGGATACGGCTGCGACAAAGAAGCTCTGAAAGCTGTGGAAAACATGCCCCACTGGATACCGGGTCAGCATCAGGGAAAACCAGTTCGGGTGGAGTATAACCTTCCTATTAAATTTTCGCTGGAATAATATTTTTCATACCGTTTAAAGCGTCCGTACCCAAAGAAATGCCGTCCGGTGACTTTATTCACAGGTAACATCATCATCGGGTGGCATTTTCATTTTTTCCGCACGAAGGCCTCCCCGTTTTTTCTGTTTTTGAATGAAACCTCCCCGCCGCAAGCGGACGGGGTATCAACCTAAAAAATATGTTTCGCCCCAAGGAGCGGAGTATTTACTCATTTATCCCGATACGCTCCGCTATCGGGATTCGTTCAACTTACAAATTTTAATGCGCTTCGCTTTTAAAATTTGAGTTTCACGAATAAAAATTGAACACTTCCGCTTAAAGCGTTCGCTCTTTAATATCTTCCTGATATACATCCGAAAGTCGTAGGCTTAAGGATTTGAAATCCCTATTTTCAACTGGTCGGAACTACAAATCAATGTGGAATCTTTGAGCGTGGACGCTCAAAGCGGGAGAGATTGCAAATCCCGACTACTGGTGATGTATTTGTAGAATGTCCCTAATCCATTCATGCATTTTTAGTATTTTTGAAGAAAAATTAAGCCGATGAAATTATCACCGCTTACGGCTGTTTCGCCCGTTGATGGCCGATATCACAACAAAACAAATGTTCTGTCCGAATATTTTTCCGAATACGCGCTGTTTCGTTACCGAACACAGGTGGAAATCGAATATTTTATTTCGCTTTGCCAGCTACCACTGCCGGGACTGGAAAAAATGAATGCTTCTCATTATGAAACTTTGAGAAAAATTTACCGTAACTTCTCCCCTGCCGATGCTCTGTCCATCAAAGAGATAGAAAAAACTACCAACCACGATGTGAAAGCAGTGGAATATTTTATCAAAGAAAAGCTGGATGCCGCCGGGCTGAACGAATACAAAGAGTTTATCCATTTCGGACTTACCTCACAGGACATCAACAACACGGCCATGCCTCTTTCGCTAAAAGAAGCGCACGAGACGGTTATTTTTCCGGCATTGGACAAACTAAAAAAGCAATTGGCAGCACTGGCTTTTCAGTGGAAAGAAATTCCCATGCTGGCACGCACCCACGGCCAGCCGGCTTCGCCCACACATCTCGGAAAAGAGATTTACGTCTTTGTAGAACGACTGGAAAACCAGTTCGACATGCTGAAAAGCATTCCTTTTTCCGGAAAATTCGGCGGTGCCACGGGCAACATGAATGCGCATGTGGTAACCTATCCGCACATCGATTGGGAAAAGTTTGCCAAAGATTTTATGACCAATGACCTCGGACTACACCGGCAGAAAACCACCACCCAAATCGAACACTACGATTATCTCGCCGCTTATTTCGACGGGCTGAAACGTATTGACAGCATCCTGCTGGATTTAAGCCGCGACATGTGGTTGTATATCTCCATGGATTATTTCAAGCAAAAAATCAAAGCCGGAGAAGTGGGTTCTTCCGCCATGCCGCACAAAGTCAATCCCATCGACTTTGAAAATGCCGAGGGCAATCTCGGGCTGGCCACCGCACTGTTTGAACACTTGGCTTCCAAACTTCCGGTTTCCCGTCTGCAACGCGACCTGACCGATTCAACCGTTATCCGTAACATTGGCGTACCGTTGGCGCATCTGCTCATTGCCATCCAATCGCTGGAAAAAGGACTGGTAAAGCTGATTCTAAATGAAGAAAAGCTGAAAGCCGACCTCGAAAACAACTGGGCGGTCGTGGCCGAAGCCATTCAGAATATCTTGCGGCGCGAGCACTACCCGCAACCTTATGAAACATTGAAAGCATTTACCCGTACAAACAAAAAAATGAATGAAAAAATAATTCATAATTTTATTGATACGCTTAATGTTTCGGAAGCTGTAAGAAAAGAATTAAAAGCCATTCGTCCGGAAAATTATACCGGGCTGGAATTGATTTGAATTATTCTTTTCTGTTTTTCTTTTGAACGCCGAACACCGATCCCCATAGGGATACCATAGGCAAACGATTTAAGATTTTGGTCTCCGTTATTAACTTCGTCAACCTATTTCAGGCATTGACAGACTTTTCCCCTTCCTGAATTTTTTATTAATATCTCCAAAAGAGACAGGTAGTCAGAAAACAAAGTTTCTAATGGTGGAAAATAAATTCATTTTGCACATAATAGGTAGCAATACCTGCAATGTAACCGAGAAGAGCCAGCCAGGCAATTTTTTTCATGTACCAGATAAAATCGATTTTCTCGAGAGCCATAGCCACCACGCCGGCAGCAGAGCCGATAATCAGAATACTTCCACCGGTTCCTGCTGCAAAGGCCAATAATTCCCAGAACGCACCATTTTGCACAAAATGCTGTACAAAAGCCTGGTCGGAAGAAGCAGCAACCAAAGCATGTGTCATAATGGGATACATACCCATGGCGGCAGCAGTAAGCGGTACATTATCAATGATAGAGGAGAGTAATCCGATAGCGCCGTTAATCAGATAGATATTGTGCATGTGTTTGTCAAAAAATTCAGCCATTAACTGCAAATGACCTGCTGATTCCAGTGCTGCTACGGCTGAGAGGATTCCGAGATAAAACAAGATAGTAGGTATATCCACTCTTTTCAAGATACCCACGACCGTAAATTTACGTCTGTCTTCAGAAGTACCGTTCTTGTGTATAAACTCAGTGGCAACCCAAATAACACCCAAACTGAAAAGCATTCCCATATACGGAGGCAGATCGGTAAGCTCTTTAAAAACCGGAACAAATATCAACCCGCCAATACCGAGAATCAACATGAGCCTCCGCTCACCCGGTTTTGTACTGAAACTATCTGATTTAGCTAAATCCGGTTTTTCAACATGCCCCTTCATATAGAGAGAAACCACAATAAGAGGGATTATCAGACTAACAATGCTGGGGAGAAAAACCATCCCCATGATATCGAGGGCTGTAACCTGTCCGCCAATCCACAGCATGATAGTCGTTACATCGCCAATAGGTGTAAAAGCACCACCCGCGTTGGCTGCGATAACAATCATACTTGCAAAAAACCAACGCGATTTTCTATCATCAATCAGCTTACGCAAAAGAGCAATCATAACAATAGTTGTTGTCATATTATCCAACACTCCTGACAGAAAGAAGGTTATGGTAGCGATAGTCCACAACAGTTTAACCTTACTTGTCGTCTTGATTCTATCCGTAATAACCCTAAAGCCTTCATGCTGGTCCACTGTTTCCACAATGGTCATAGCGCCGAGAAGGAAGAACAATATTTCTGACAAATTACCCAAATGAGAAATTACTTCATGGTTGGTAACAAAATATTTCATTTGGGCCAGCAGACTGACACCTTCATATTTGTGTTTAAAATTAGCCAGATCCGAGCTCTTCAGGAAATGTCCCCATGAAGGACTAAAACCCAAATTAAGTATACCAGGCAAACCAAAAATATATACCACCCATATAATAACCCCGAGAAGAAGAGCAGAGGCGGCTTTATCAATCTTAATAGGTCCTTCCATCGCTATTGCCAAATAGCCCAGAACAAATACGATAAGCATCAATATAAATGCTGTCATTTTTTTTGTTTTTAATTGTTAAAAAATATCGGCAAAACTATTTAAATCCTAATGTTTAATGAATCAATATATATCATAATAAATCTTAATTCCAGTATTTTATAATTGGTACAGATAAGCATATCCGATAAAGAGTATCTTAATTATCAGAAAACAATCTCACAGCCAAACGGGTACGGGATAATAATTATCACATATGGAAAAGAACCAAATCCTGCAGCCAGTAAATCAGGATGCCGCCAAAATATCCAATCAACGCCAACCAGCTGATTTTCTTCATATACCAAATAAAATCAATTTTTTCCAATGCCATTGCAGCGACGCCGGCAGCAGAACCGATGATCAAGATACTTCCACCTGTTCCTGCAGCATAAGCCAGCAGTTCCCAGAAAGCACCATCCTGTATGAAATGATGCAAATAGACAGGCTCGGTAGAAGCAACTACAATAGCGTGTGTCAAAACAGGATACATGCCCATGGCTCCTGCCGTAAGCGGTACGTTATCAACAATGGAAGAGAGCAAACCAATAGCAGCATTAATACCATAAATGTTATGAACGTTTTTGTCAAGCCAGTGGCTGGCCAGCGCCAGATGACCGGCAGACTGAAGCGCAGCAACAGCCAGCAAAATACCAAGGAAAAAGAAAATGGTTGGAATATCCACCTTTTTGAGCACACCCATAACGGATAATTTCCGGCGATCCTCGGCCGTTTTACCTTTATGAATTAACTCAGTAGTAATCCAAATTATACTTAAGCCAAACAACATCCCCATGTATGGAGGCAAATGAGTAATTGTTTTAAATACCGGGACAAATATTAGTGCGCCTATCCCCATAATGAGCATAAGTTTACGTTCGAATGGCGTGGTAAATGCAGATGTCTCACTTGCATCAATTTTGGGTTTCTCTACCGTCCCTTTTAAATAAACGGAGACAATAAGTAAGGGGAAAAGCATATTGAAGACACTGGGAACAAATACCATTGCGATAATATTGGCAGCGGTAACCTGTCCGCCTATCCAAAGCATAATGGTTGTTACATCGCCAATGGGCGAAAACGCGCCACCCGCATTGGCGGCAATAATCACCATGCTGGCAAAGAACCATCGCGTTTTCTTATCAGCTACCAGTTTATTTAATAAGGTAACAATCACAATGGTCGTTGTAAGATTGTCCAAAATAGCTGACATAAAAAAGGTGAGGATACTAAGAATCCATAAAAGTTTAACTTTACTGGTAGTCGTAATTTTATCCGTAATAAGCTTGAACCCCTGATGTTGATCCACAGTTTCCACGATGGTCATAGCGCCGAGCAGAAAGAACAGAATTTCACTGATTTCTCCAAGATGTTCAACAACTTGCTTATCAACAACAAAATATCTCATCTGTTCAAGAAGTGTGGCATGAGGATGGGTTTTCAGGAAAACGGTCATCATAGAACTCCCGCTGAAATTTTTCCAGGCATCACTAAAACCAAGAGAAAGAATATTGGAGACATCCAACATATAAACAGCCCAAACAAGTACACCCAGCATCAGGGCAGAAGCTGCTTTATCAATTCTTATCGAATGTTCCAAAGCAATGGCGATATATCCGAGAACAAAAACTACCACCATCAAGGTAAAACTAAACATATTTGCTAGCGTTTATTAATAATACGTTAGTTAATAATTAGCGGCAAATGTAAGGAAAGAATTCAATCTGGTTCCCATCTTAAAAAGTTTAATCATTATCTGTAGGGAAAATTTATATGAGGTCTAAATAGCCCCTCTTAATTCTTCACAAAAGATATAATAATTTTCTGCTTTTTTAGTTTAACTAACAGTCCTGTGTTTAAAAGAAAACAAACTAGTAAAAGTATAATAACAGTTCAGCTAGTATTTTTACATTTAATTTTTTTAAAGAATAAATTATGATAACAGCCATTATTCTTCAGCTACACGAAACTGCCCAGATACTGGGAACTGAAGCGGGCAAGGGGAAAATCAGCCTGCCTATCATCCAACTGGTAGAAAAGGGAGGATGGATTATGGCCATTCTCGGACTACTTTCGGTGATTGCAGTTTATATTTTCATCGAAAGATATCTTGTCATCAACAGAGCCTCACGCGAGGACAAAAATTTCATGAACAATATCAGGGAGTTTATTCTGAATGGCAAATTAAGTTCGGCCAAAGCGTTGTGCCAGACAAACAATTCGCCTATTGGCAGAATGATTGAAAAAGGATTACTCAGGCTGGGGAAACCACTCAACGATATCAATGCTGCCATTGAAAATGTGGGGAAGTTGGAAATTTCGCAATTGGAGAAAAATGTGGCCGGATTGGCGACCATTGCCGGCGCCGCACCTATGCTCGGGTTTCTCGGAACTGTCATTGGTATGATACGCGCTTTTTATGATATGTCCATGGCCGGGAATAATATCAACATCCAATTGCTTTCGAGTGGTATTTACCAGGCCATGATTACCACCGTCGGCGGATTGATTGTGGGTATCATGGCATACATCTTTTATAATATTCTGGTAGCAAGAATACAAAAAGTAGTTAATATTTTGGAAATCAGAACTTCGGAGTTTATGGACTTACTCCATGAGCCGGCTAAGAAAAGATAACCGTGAAAACCTGATAATCAACTTACAGATATTTTAAATACATTAAAACAACTCAGAAAAATGGCTATAGAAACACGAAATAAAATTGACGCCCATTTCAACATGGCTTCCATGTCGGACCTGGTGTTTCTGCTTCTCATATTTTTTATGCTCACCTCTACCCTTGTGTCTCCCAACGCCATAAAATTGTTATTGCCGAGCAGCAACAGTAAAACTATGGCCAAACAAAGCCTGACGGTCTATATTAATAAATCACGTAACTTTTTTCTCGGAGACAAACCGGTGCAACCTTCTCAACTTGAACAACAGATTTATAGCAAAATAAGGTCTAATACACAAGCAACCATTGTCTTACGAGCAGATAAATCTGTTCCTATACAAGATGTTGTAACAGTAATTGATGCGGTAAACCAAATCAATGCCGAATACAAAACCAAACATAAAATTATTTTGGCAACCAGTCCCAAAAGGTATAATAATAAGCAATGAAGTTGGACAAAGATAAGTGGAAAGCCCTTATAGGAACCATTATTTTCCATGGTCTGCTTGTGCTTGCTTTGGCGTTTCTTGCTTTGCAAACACCACTCCCGCTCCCTGACGAACAAGGCGTGGAAGTTAGTTTGGGGACTACCAATGCCGGCCTGGGAAATCAGGCCATGCAAACATCGCAAAAAACCATGAAACCGAGATCATTGCCCAAGCCTGTTTCTCATCCGAAACCACTACCAAAACCTGCAGTAACAGAGCAAAAAAACCTGACACAAAACACGGAAAAAGCACCGGCATTAAAGAAAAAGAAAGCTTTTAAAAAAATTAAAACCGTTAAACCGGCAGAGAAGAAACCCGGTAAAAAGGTGCCTAAAGAGCCTGCGAAGGAAAAACAAGATTCCACCAATATTACCCAAAAAGCACCACCGCAGGAAAAGCCCCAACCGGTGGTTAACCAGAGAGCACTGTTTAAACTGGCGCCGGGAAGCCAAAACCGGAGCCGGGGCATAAAAAACGGTACCGGCAACCAGGGGAAACCACATGGTTTCAAAGAAAGCAGTGAATACAACGGACAAGGTGGCAAGGGACAGGGTATAGCGTTCAGCCTCGGCAATCGCGGGGCGATGTTTCTCGACAAGCCTTCCGCTTCTTTTACCGAACAAGGGACTGTAGTTGTACGAATTGAAGTTAACCCGCAAGGTAAAGTCATCAATGCCCGGGTATTTGCCAAAGGGACAACTGTGGTGAGCGAAAATCTGCGGCAACTGGCTGTACAGGCTGCCAAAAAATCCCTTTTCAGTACCGACCTGACTGCGCCTGCCATACAAATCGGAACCATCACCTATCATTTTATTCTGAAAAGGTAAGACCAATAACGGAAGTTCTTTATAACAAATAATGAGAATAATTTAATTGGAGTGCCGGAGTAATATGCTAATATGCTAATGTGCTAATGTGGCAACGGAGTAATGGGATAATGGGGTGATAAATGTTGGGAGAAATAAAAATTTCTACTTTTGCCGTATGAACTACGACGAAACCATCCAATGGCTTTTTAACCGGTTACCCATATACCAGCGCGTGGGACAGGCTGCTTACAAAGCCAACCTCTCTAATACCGAAGCCCTGCTGGCACAGATCGGGCAGCCACAGAAAAATTTCAGAGCCATCCATGTGGCCGGAACAAATGGCAAAGGCAGCGTTGCGCACATTATTGCCTCCGTTTTGCAGCAGGCCGGTTACAAAACCGGGCTTTACACTTCGCCTCATTTGCGCGACTTTCGCGAAAGAATCAGAGTAAACGGCGAAATGATTCCAAAAGAGAAAGTGACCGCTTTCGTTGAAAAGTACCATAATGACTTTGTGAAGATTGAACCCTCATTTTTTGAAATGACCGTGGGAATAGCTTATCATTATTTTGCCGAAGAGAAGGTGGATTTTGCAGTACTCGAAACCGGAATGGGCGGACGATTAGACTCAACCAACATTTCAAATCCGGTACTTTCCATCATCACCCACATCGATTACGACCATACGCAGTTTCTCGGCAATACGCTGGAAAAAATTGCCTCCGAGAAAGCCGGCATTATCAAAAAAGGTATTCCTGTGATTATCGGTCGAAGACAAAAAGAGACCACGCCGGTTTTTGAAAAAGCCGTTAGAGACAAAAACACACATCTTATTTTTGCGGAAGACCATTTTGAACTTCGAAAAATACAAACCGTCAATCCGCTGGAAAAACATTATGATATCTGGTTTGAAAACGAACTTTATCTCGAAAATGTCAACAGTCCGCTTTTGGGTAATTACCAAATGGAAAACATTGCTACGGCGCTGCAAAGTATTTATGAGTTGAGCCGGTCGGGAAAAATCAGGGTGGAAAAAGAAACTATTCGCGAGGGATTGGAAAACACCGTTGCGAACACCCATTTGCTCGGCCGATGGCAAATCATCAACAAAAACCCGCTAACCATTGCCGATATCGGTCACAACCGCGATGGGCTTATGGCCATCCGCGAGCAGCTGTTAGAAACCGACTATGAGCACTTGCATTTTGTCCTCGGCATGGTCGCCGACAAAGACCACAAAGAGGTGTTGGCGTTGCTTCCCCAAAATGCCACCTACTATTTTTGCAAGGCAGATATCCCCCGCGGGCTGGACGCCGAATTACTAAAGGAAAAAGCTTTTAAAGCCGGACTCAACGGGAGCAGTTACCCTTCGGTAATGCATGCTTACAACTCGGCGGTAAACAATGCCGGCCCACACGATCTGGTTTTTGTGGGCGGCAGCACTTTCGTGGTGGCCGAAGTGATTTAATAATCAACTACAACAAACTGAGAATCATTCCTTTCACAGACAAACATACCAACCTGTTCTCTCTTTGCTTATCTTTATTCTAAATATCAGGTTTCGTAAAATTTTCCCGCTGATTTTGTGAAAGTTGTTTCACCTATTTTCTACCTTTGCAAACGTTTTAAAAAAGGAACCATCAAAACTATAAACAAATGAGTATTAAACACAATAAGGAAGATATTCTCAACAAGCTGGGAATTAAAGCTGTCAATCAGGGTGTATGCACCGGAACAGAATGGATGGATACGGATGGTGATGTCACCACATCCTTTTCTCCCATAGATGGAAAGGAAATTGCCAAAGTAAAAAATGCCACGCTTGAGGATTATGAATCCGTTATCGGCAAAGCCCAAGCTGCCTTTAAAGAGTGGCGAAAAGTTCCGGCTCCCATAAGGGGCGAGCTGGTTCGGCAGATAGGTCTGGCCCTGCGCGAAAACAAAGAATACCTCGGCGCACTCGTTACCCTCGAAATGGGAAAAATTTATCAGGAAGGACTGGGCGAAGTGCAGGAGATGATCGACATTTGCGATTTTGCCGTAGGACAGTCCCGCTTAATCAACGGCACTAACCTACAGTCGGAAAGAGTAAACCATCGTCTGTCCGAACAATATCAACCTCTCGGCATTGTCGGGCTAATTACCTCATACAATTTCCCGGTTGCTGTTTGGGCATGGAACAGCGCTTTGGCCATTATTGCCGGCGATGTAGTAGTCTGGAAACCCTCTTCCAAAACGCCACTTACAGCCATTGCGACGCAAAGAATCATTATGAAAGTACTGAAAGACAACAATGTACCTGAAGGCGTTTTTAATCTCGTTGTCGCTAAATCTTCAGTTATGGGTGACAACTTCCTGAGTGACAAGCGAGTGCGGTTACTTTCCGTTACCGGTTCAACAGCCGTGGGAAAACGTGTAGGAGGAATTGTAGGTAAACGTCTCGGAAAAACCATTCTGGAACTGGGCGGCAACAACGCAGTAATTATTGCTCCGAGCGCCGATATCCAAATGGCCGTAATGTCAACGGTATTTGGTACCGTGGGAACCGCCGGACAGCGCTGCACAACCACCCGCCGTGTGATTATTCACGAAGATATTTACGATGAAGTTCGCGATAAATTTATTGCAGCATACAAAAACGTTGTTCCCCGTATAGGGAATCCTTTGGACGAAGATTATCTCGTAGGACCGCTTATTGATAAGTTTTCTGTTGAGTTATTTAACAATGCTGTAAACAAAGTTCAGGAAGAAGGCGGTAAAATCCTCTTTGGCGGCGAAGTACTCGGTGGCGAAGGTTTTGAATCGGGTAACTATGTGGTTCCCTGCATTGCCGAAGCCGAAAACCATTTCAAAATTGTCCAGGAAGAAACCTTTGCTCCTATCGTTTATTTTATCAAATATAAAGGCGACATTATGAATGCCATTGAAATTCAGAACGATGTGCCGCAGGGACTCTCTTCTGCCTGCTTTACGCTAAACATGCGCGAAGCGGAGACTTTCCTCTCTTACGCCGGCTCCGACTGCGGCATTGCCAATGTGAACCTCGGCACTTCGGGAGCAGAAATCGGCGGTGCCTTCGGTGGCGAGAAAGATACCGGTGGCGGACGCGAATCCGGCTCGGATGCCTGGAAAATTTACATGCGCCGCCAAACCAATACCATTAATTTTGGTACGGAATTACCACTGGCACAGGGAATTAAATTTGACATTTAAATATTTTACAGAGCTGCCTTTATCAAAACAGGGTAGCTCTTTTTTTTAATCTATAAATAATTATATCTATGAAAGGAAAATCATTTATCTTTTTGTTAGTTGCAGCTTTTATGTTCAACTTCCAGTCTTTCGCACAAAGCGACACAACCGCGAGAAAAGGAGTCAAAGGTTATCATTTTACGGATGAAATTGTCGTACCACACACTTCCGTGAAAAACCAATACCGTTCAGGTACCTGCTGGAGCTACTCGGGAATTGGTCTTGTTGAAGCAGAGATCCTGCGTACCACAGGAAAAAAGTATAATCTGTCTGAAATGTTCTGTGTAAACCATACGTACGCCGACAAAGCTATTAAATATGTGCGTTTACACGGAAAAATGCAATTTGGTTCGGGTGCAGAAAATGAGGATGTATTCCGTGTTATCAAAAAATATGGGATGGTTCCCTATTCGGTTTACAGCGGAATGCATTACGGCACCAAACTCCCCGTTCAGGGAGAGCTGGATGCCGTTTTACAAAGTTTTGTGAACGCCGTTGTTTCAAACAAAAACCACAAACTTACACCCGTATGGCACAAAGCTTTTGACGAAATTCTAACTACTTACCTTGGTAAGTTACCCAAAACTTTTACTTACAAAGGCAAGGAATATACACCGCAGAGTTTCAGGGATATGACCGGGTTTAATCCTGATAACATTATATCCTTAACATCTTTCAAAGACCATCCCTACTACAAAGCTTTTCCAATAGCCATTCCCGACAACTGGCTTTGGGCACCTTACATGAACGTTCCTTTGAACGGCATGATGGCTATTATCAACAATGCGTTGAAGACCGGTTATACGGTTGCCTGGGGCGCCGATGTAAGCGATCCGGGTTTTAACTGGAAAAAAGGCATTGCTATCATTCCCAACAAGCATCCCAAACTGACCGGCAAAGACCTGGCAAGATGGAAAGCTTTAAGCCAAAAGGAACAAGACAAAGAACTTTACAGCTTCGACTCTATCGTACAGGAAGTTACCGTAACTCCCGCAATGCGTCAGAAACATTACGATGATTATCTTGTAACCGACGACCATGGTATGTTAATCGTTGGGATTGCTCATGACCAGAAAGGTGACGTTTTTTATAAAATTAAAAATTCATGGGGAACCCATCAAAAATATAAAGGTTATTTTTACGCTTCCAAAGCTTATGTTGAACTGCAGACCGTCAGCATCGCCGTTAACAAAGAAGCTATTCCGAAAAAGCTCAGAAAGAAAATGGGGATTAAATAGAGTCCTTTTTCAGAGAAGTTAAAAAAGCCGGACGAAATTTTCACCCGGCTTTTTTACTGTTCAGTCTATCCCTGCATTTTCCTCCTCGCCTCCTGCAAGGCTGTCTGTGTTCCGAAAATATGCAGTAAATCGCCCAAACGAAGGTAAGTCTCACCATGCGGGATAAAAGATGTTTTATCTCTCGTAATCATCATCAAAACGGCACCGCTGTGGAAAGGCACCTCTTTCAAATGTTTACCATCCATCGCTTTATTAGTGATGGCAATCTCCTCAACACTATAGTTTTCAAAGGTTTCCACCAAATCGTGGTAAGTGGTGGGCCGGAGTATGAGATTCTCAATGGCTGTAGCCAATATCCGGTGCAAATCGATGGGTACCACGCCAAGCCGGTTGAGTTTTTCCACACATGGCATCTTACAGGCACGCATAATTATCCGTTCATGTAACAGCTCGTTACGCAGAAAGTTTACAATTTCATAATTTCTCTCATCATCTCCGGTTTCGACAACTACATAATTTTCAGGAGTTAATTTAAGCTTCTTATAAATATCCGGATCTGCCCCATCGCCCCTGACAATGAGCAGCCCTTTACTATTTATTTCCTGAAAACGATCACTGTCTTTTTCGATAATTACAACTTTCTTTCCATGAATATTCATACGTCTTGCCAGCAAAACACCGGTGCTGCTACCACCAACAATCAACGTTTTTTCACCTTCGGTAAGCTTTACGGGATTGACCCAATTGAAAATTACCGGTGAAAGCAGGCAGGTAAACACTGCCATCAAAATAAAGCTGGCATTTATCCCCGAAGTAATCACACCCAACTGTAAACCAATGGCTGAGGCAGCAATAATCAGGCTTAACCGCGATGACATTAAAAAGCCGGCTGCCATGGACTTTCTTCTCCCGAAAAGCTTTGTCCACAATAGTGAAGGAACTATTTTTATTAGAAACAGTGTGAGTAGCAACAAACCGAGAAACCCAAACAAAGATTGGTCAAATTCTTTTAGTGCAGCAGGGTCGAACTGCATCCCGACCATGATAAAAAAGATAGGAATAAAAAAGCCATATCCCATGCCATCCAGTTTAATCATCAACACCGAGCGTTCCTTGTGCAAAAGGGTGGACAAAATCAAACCGCTGAGAAAAGCACCGAGCAAAACCACCTCTTCACTAATATATTGCGAAAGCACCACAAAGGTTAAAATCATAACTATCGTTCCACGCACCCTGATTTGTGAGGCAGCATGCGAAAGCTGAAAAACCAACTTTTTCAAATGATTAATATGCTTGACCCGGTTACCAAAACGGTAAAAAATATAAAACACAAAGAAAAGAATAAGGATATAAAGAAGCTCTGCTTTAAAGCCGTTTTTTATGATAAAAGCCGTAAAAGTAAAGAGAATAATACTCAGGATATCTGCGATGGCAGCGGAAATGATTATCATTTGGCCGAAACGGGCGGATAGCTCACCACGACTTTTCAACACCGGCAAAACGATACCCACAGAGGTTGTTCCCATGATAAGCGAAAAATACCAGATATGAGGAATGTTTATCAAACGCGCCAGCAAAAGGGTTGCTCCATAAGATAAGGCGATGGCAATGACAAAATGTGCAATCCCAACCAACAGGGGATTTGCTGCAAAGCGGGAATAGTTCAGCTTCTTTCTTGGAAAAGAAGCAATGATCTGGTCTGTATCAATCTCCAGCCCACTGAGAAACATCAGAAAAATAAATCCCGATAACGCCAGAAATTCCAAAATATGAAAACTGCCGGTAGCGTGATTTGTCAGGACAAAATGGCCGAGCAGATAGCCGAAGATAATTTCAACAATAACCGCCGGTATCTTTCTCAGCCTCAAAAGAGACAGCAAAATAGGAACTATCCAGGCTACAATAGTAACCAGCAACAGCGGATAATAATCAAAATGAAAGGACAGACTAAGCAGCATAAATAATAATTGGTAAAGAAATCAGGTGAATTATATCATGGCTAAGATAAGCAAAATTTATTTTAGCCGTTTTTATGTGTCGGATTCAGATTATTAAAAATTTTCTCAATATTTTTTTTCAGAAGAAAGCCGGCGATTTGATTTTACCTTA
>CAZRAW010000020.1:0-28696 GCA_964598065.1 uncultured Lentimicrobiaceae bacterium | reverse complement strand
ATTAATTGATTTCCGATTGATTACTAACGATTTTTGACATAAAGTTTCGCCTTTAACTTTTTTATAGCTATGAAATAAAAGCCGGGCTTCGCCAACAAGGTCAATATCTTTCTTTCGAAAATCCCATTTAACTTTAAACAACTCCAACAAGAGATTTTTAGATTATTTTTGTTAAAAATATTACGCTATGCCTACGAACAAATCTTTTCGGTATATGAACCTGCTGGAGGCAATGAGCAAAATTAACCATGTAATCCGGCAAAACAGGAATGTGGAAAGCACACTTAAACTGATTGTTGAGATTCTTTCGGAGCAGGAACAGCTCGCTCATTTTGATTTTTTCAGAATTACTTATGACGGACAGGAATACAGCGTAAAAGGAAAAGGGAAATCGGCATCCTGCAATGAAATAGTGTTTTTTACACATTCAGGAAAAAAGGGTTCGATGCATTATTGTACACAGAATATAGATTCGGAAGAGGAAAATATCAACAAAAATCAGGATTATTTTTTCAAAAGCCTGGTAAACCTCATTCGCCGTTACCTGAACAAGCAGGAACGGTTGCAACAACCCGATGAGTACGAAAAAGAATCTCCGGAAAACGAGGAGACAAAAAAAGGTATTATCAGTAGCCGGTTTTTGCAGCACTTTTTAAACAAAAATACCAACACCCGTGATGTCTACCATGATCTGATGCCTTTTAAAGTAAAAGAAATTCTTTTGATATCAAGCCTTTATGATGCCTATGCCATCGAAAGGGAAGGGCGTTTTTCGGAACATATGCTGGGACAATACGGACAGCTGAACCTTACCTCTATTCCGCGGATTACAGGAGCCTCCTCGGCTGAACAGGCATTTGACATTTTGAAAAGACGGCATTTCGACCAGATTATTTATATGGTGGGCGTTGATAAAAAAACGCCGATTATTGCCAGTCAGCGCATAAAAGAAAAATATCCTTACATTCCTATTTTTCTTCTGTTGAACAACAACAGCGATGTGGAATATTTTAAAAGCGAACAGACTAAATTACGTTTTATTGATCGTGTTTTTTCCTGGAACGGCGACAGCAACATCTTTTTCTCTATGATTAAATTGTTAGAGGATCAGATGAATGTGGAGAACGATACACGCCGGGGAAAAGTAAGAGTGATACTGCTTGCCGAAGATTCTCCGATCTATTCGTCGCGATATCTTTCTTTTTTGTACCGCGTGATCATGGAGCAAACCAAGCGCATTATCGATGATGTAAGTACGGACGAGCTGTATAAAGTGTTGCGCATGCGTGCTCGTCCGAAAATTTTGTTTGCGCCTTCGTTTGAACAGGCTGTGGACATCATTGACAAATATAAGGATAACCTGCTGTGTTTAATTACCGATGTGAAATATGAACGCCACGGAAAGGTCAACGACGATGCCGGAGTCGAATTGCTTGACTACGCCAGAAAAGAGCTGAAGAACCTGCCGGTGATTATGCAATCTGCCGACCCTTCATATGCTGCAGTAGCGAGGAAATACAATTCGCTGTTTATTGACAAAAACTCTGAAACACTTTACGAAGACTTTCAGCATTTTATCACAAACTATCTCGGATTTGGTGATTTTATTTTCAAAGACAGCCGGGGAAATGTAATAGCACGGGCGGCTAACATTCGTGAATTCGAACAGCAGTTACATAATATTCCTGATGATTCTCTGCTGTTTCATGCCAGTCGTAACCACTTTTCCATGTGGCTTATGGCCCGGCAGGAGATTAAAGCCGCCAATTTTATTAATCCCAAAAAGGTAAGCGACTACAAAGATGCCCGGGAGTTACGGGAAGCTTTGATTGAGATGATTAAAGAGCATCGCGATGAAGCCGAAAGCGGAAACCTTATACCTTTTGAGCCCGAAATAGCCCTTAATCCCGGTAATTTATATACCCTCGCTGATGGCTCGCTGGGTGGAAAAGGCCGCGGACTCGCTTTTATCAATGCATTAATTCATAATTTTAATTTTTTACAATATGTTCCTGATATTCAGATAAAGACGCCACTTACTTTTATTATCGGGACAAAAGAATTTGAAGAATTTATCGCCAAAAACCAGCTGAACAAACTTGCACTTTTTGAAAAAGACACCCAAAAAATCAAAAAAGCTTTTTTGGGTACGGAGCTCTCCGAGAACCTGTCGGAAAAACTAACTGCTATTCTTCGGCATATTAAAAATCCCATTGCCGTACGTTCTTCCAGCCTTTTTGAAGATTCGCTCACACTCCCCTTTGCAGGTGTTTTTGAAACCTACATTCTGCCTAACAGTCACGAGGATTTCGTCGTACGGCACAAACAACTTGGCGATGCCGTAAAACTGGTGTATGCCTCACTTTACTCCACCATATCAAAGGATTATGTCAAAGCAATCAATTACAAGCTCGAAGATGAAAGAATGGCCGTGGTGATTGAGGAAGTGGTCGGCAACCGGTACGACAATCTCTATTATCCGCACATTAGTGGCGTGGCACAATCATACAACTACTATCCTTTTGCCCACATGAAACCAGAAGAGGGCTTTGCTATTGCTGCTGTGGGACTTGGGAAATATGTGGTGGAGGGGAACCGTGCCTATCGCTTTTCGCCCCAATATCCGGGGGTGGAAATCAACACACCCAAAGACCAGTTTAAAAACTCGCAGGTAAATTTTTATGCCGTGGATTTGGAAAAAACAAATCTAAACTTAATGGAAGGAGAAGATGCCGGACTGACCTTGGCCGACATCAGCGTAGCGGAAACCCAGGGGGCATTGAAGCATTGCGCCTCTGTTTATAACCCCGACAACAACACTATTTATCCGGGACTTACCAAATCGGGGCCACGTATTATAAACTTTGCCAACATATTGAAATACAACTATGTTCCTTTGGCAAAAACGCTTAGTGTTTTGCTTGAGCTGGGAAAAGAAGCCATGGGGACAGCTGTTGAAATGGAATATGCTGTTGATTTGAACCGCGATAAGGAAGGTAAAGCCACTTTTTATATTTTGCAGATAAAACCCCTGATCTCCCAGAGTGCGGATTGTGAAGTGGATATGGCCGAAATAAAACCGGAAGATATACTTCTCTATACGGAAATTGGTATGGGAAACGGACTTGTCGAAAATATCCGGGACGTAGTTTATGTGGACCCGAAAAAATTTGATAAGAGTCGGACAGAAGATATGGGCATTGAAGCAGAGTTGTTCAACAAAAAAATGGTCAGCGAAAACAGACAATATATTCTCATTGGCCCCGGACGATGGGGTACCCGCGACAAATGGATTGGCATACCGGTACGATGGTCACAAATTTCCAATGCCAAAGTTATGGTGGAAACCAGCTTAGAGAATTTTCCGTTAGATGCTTCTTCGGGTTCTCATTTTTTCCTCAATGTAACCAGTATGAATGTGGGATATTTCACTATCCAGCCCGAAATGCATAACAGCCTTTTGAATTATGCTATGTTGGAAACCCAGGAAATTGTGGAAGAAGGGAAATATTTCAGGCATGTACGTTTCAGCAAGCCGCTTAAAGTAAAAATGGATGGGAAAAGACGTATTTATGTTATCCATCGATAGATTTCCCGTAAGAAAATTTTTCTGCTTTTCGAAAGGTTTATATCCCATTTTCCCTCCTTTTTAACATATTGGATTAGACTGAATTTAAATTGAATTTGTAATTTGCAGATTTTCTGCATCTTGTTAAAAATAAACGATGTAAAATCGCTCTATGCAGGCAATTTTTCTAAATTTGCGCCTCATAATCAGTGTACTAATTGAACTAAAAAAGATATTATGAATAAAATAGTTGAAATGGAGTTCTTCTCAGAAAATGTCGCCAAAATTGTTCTGGAAGCTCCTGATATAGCTAACTCCCGCAAAGCCGGTCATTTTGTAATTATCAGGCTTGATGAAAAAGGGGAGAGGATTCCATTAACTATTGCTGATGGAGATACTGTAAAGGGGACCATTACTTTGGTTGTACAAAAAGTAGGTGTTACTTCCGCAAAACTGTTAGCAAAAAAAATTGGAGATGAAATCCTTGATGTGGTAGGCCCTTTGGGACGCGCTACCCATATTGAAAATTATGGCACGGTGCTTTGTGCCGGTGGTGGCGTAGGAGTTGCCCCGATGATGCCCATTGTGAAAGCTTTGAAAGAAGCAGGAAACAAAGTGATTACCGTTTTGGCGGGTCGTACCAAAGAGTTGATTATTATGGAAGACGAAATGAGAAAATATTCCGACGAAGTCATCATTATGACCGATGATGGTTCTTATGGAAAGAAAGGATTGGTAACAGCAGGAATGGAAGAAATTATTCAGCGTGAGAAGGTTAACAAAGCCGTTGTTATCGGTCCGGCCATTATGATGAAATTCGGAAGCCTTACCACCAAAAAATATAATATCCCTACCGAAGTCAGCCTGAATACGATTATGGTTGACGGAACGGGAATGTGTGGCGCCTGTCGTGTCTCTATAGGTGGGAAAACAAAATTTGTTTGTGTGGATGGTCCTGAGTTCGATGCTTTCCAGGTTGACTGGGACGAAATGATGATGCGTATGGGCGCTTATAAAATGCAGGAACACGAGGCCTACGAAAAATATTTAAAAACTGTTGAAACTGTTGCATAATGGAGAATATAGCTGATTATATCAAAGAAGGAAGGTCTGAAGCATGGCGTGCCGAATTGCGCAAATCTATGAAAGCCAAAGAACGTACAAGCCTCGAACGTGTTCAAATGCCTGAGCAGGACCCGCATGTAAGGAATAAAAATATTATTGAGGTGAACCTCGGTGTTACGGAACAAATGGCTATTGCCGAAGCAAACCGCTGCTTAGATTGCCCCCAGCCAACCTGCACTATCGGCTGCCCGGTGGGCATAGATATTCCTAAATTTATTAAGAAAATAGAATCCAAAGACTTCCTCGGCGCTGCTGCTACCATTAAGGAGACCAATGCGCTTCCGGCAGTTTGCGGTCGTGTCTGCCCACAGGAGAAACAATGTGAGCTGAGCTGTTTCTATACTCAGAAACTTCACAAGCCGCCTATCGCCATTGGACATCTGGAACGTTTTGCCGCTGATTATGAAAGGGAAAGTGGCAATATGAATATTCCTGAAACTGCCGAATCTAACGGAATTAAAGTAGCTGTAGTTGGTTCCGGCCCTTCCGGCCTTGCTGCTGCCGGCGATCTGGCAAAACTCGGTTACGACGTTACTGTCTTCGAGGCCCTTCACGAAATTGGCGGGGTGTTGAAATATGGAATTCCCGAATTTCGTTTACCAAACGACATTGTGGATGTGGAGATTGAAAATATGCGTAAAATGGGCGTTAAATTTCACACCGATTTTATAGTAGGCAAAACTGCTGATTTTGAAGACCTCCGGACACATGGATATCAGGCTTTCTTTGTGGGAAGTGGTGCCGGATTGCCTCGCTTTATGAATATTCCCGGCGAAAACTACAACGGAATTTTTTCTTCCAACGAATATCTGACACGTATGAATCTGATGAAAGCAGCTAAAGAAGATTACGACACGCCTGTTTTGTTCGGAAAAAACGTAGCCGTTATTGGTGGTGGAAATACCGCCATGGACTCTGTTCGTACAGCCAAACGCCTCGGTGCCGAACGTGCCATGATTATTTACCGTCGCTCACTTGAGGAGATGCCTGCCCGTGTTGAGGAAGTACATCATGCTATGGCCGAGGATATTGAATTTATGAACCTGCACAATCCTGTGGAATATTTCGCCGATAAAACAGGCCGTGTTAACAAAATGCGTGTCCAAAAAATGAATCTTGGCGAACCCGATTCCTCCGGACGTAGAAGGCCGATTCCCATCGAAGGTTCCGAATTCGATATTGATGTTGATTTGGTTGTTGTGGCCGTGGGTGTTTCACCCAATCCTATTGTTCCCAGTAGCCTGAAAGAGCTGAAAATGACCGATTGGGGAACCATTGTGGTGGATAAAGAAACCATGCAAAGTTCCATTCCTGATATTTTTGCCGGTGGCGATATTGTTCGTGGTGGCGCTACCGTGATTCTGGCCATGGGCGATGGCCGTAAAGCTGCTGCGGGTATTCATAACTATATCCGGGAAAAGGTGAAAGCCAGTTAAAATAATAAACCGGAAGGGCCGGTTCTTTTGCCGGTTCTATCCGTTTTCAATTTAATTTCATATCTTCGAAAACAATAAAATAAACATATCATGGCAGACTTAAGTACAAAATATCTCGGACTTACCCTCAGAAATCCTATTGTCATTGGTAGTTCGGGATTGACCAATTCCGTGAACGAAATTGTAGAACTTGACAAAAACGGTGTGGGAGCTGTTGTCCTGAAATCTATTTTTGAAGAACAAATCCTGTTGCAAGCCGAACACAGCATCAAAAAAGCTGTTGCCGATGAAATGATGTATACTGATTTTTCGGAAACACTCGACTATATCGATGTACACATCAAAGAAAATGAGTTGGGAAGTTATCTCGCTCTTATCCATGAAGTTAAAAGCAAAGTAAATATACCTGTAATTGCCAGTATTAACGCAGTTACCTCTCACGAATGGACATCTTTTGCCAAACGTATCGAAGAAGCCGGCGCCGATGCTATTGAGCTGAATATCTTTCTTATGCCGTTTAATCTAAACAAAGGTTGTGAAGAAAACGAACAGGCCTATTATGATATCCTCAAAAAAGTAAAACGCCAGGTTAATATCCCGGTTTCGGTTAAAATCAGCCCTTACTTCTCCAATCTCGGTAAAGTTGTGAAAAATCTGGAGGCCAACGGCGCTGATGGCGTTGTGCTGTTTAACCGTTTTTCCACTCCCGATATCGACATTCAGAAGATGAAAGTAACCCATGGCGATATTTTAAGCCATGCTTCCGATATGGCCAATTCTTTACGCTGGATTGCCATTCTGGCCAAAAGGGTAAACCTGAGTCTCGCAGCATCCACCGGTGTTCACGATGGCGAAGCTGTTGTAAAACAGATGCTGGCCGGCGCTACCGTCACACAACTCACCTCCGCCATCTACAAGCACGGACCTTCTTACATTCTCGAAGTTGTCAAATTTGTAAACGACTGGTTGGAAAGCAAGGGTTTCAATTACATCGACCAGGTTCGTGGCATGCTCAGCCAGGAAACTACCGAAAATCCAAATGCTTATGAGCGTATGCAGTTCATGAAGTACTTTGGTGATATTAAATAATTTATTGATTGTTCAGTGAAAAGGCTGCTCTTGGGTAGCCTTTTTTTTGTCGGTTTTTGGGAATCAACCGTAAATACTTCAAAGAAAACTTTCTTTTTGCTGCTAATTTGTTTACTTTTGGGGAAGATGAAAATAGAAAAAATGCTAATTACATAACTACAATCAAACATCAGATGCCATGAAAACAACGATTTTCCATAAAAGCACTTTTGCCGGATTCTTAACGTTATTGCTTTTCTTTTCGTTGAGTGTAAAGGCAAATTCTCCTTCAAAATTTTCAACCGACAGCACACAATATATTGCCGTGCAGGGTAGGGTAATCAACAGCGAAACACACAATCCGGTAGTCTTTGCTTCCATCTTTATCGAAGGCACCAAAATCGGAACTGTTTCTAATTCTAACGGAAAGTTTCTGATAAAGATTCCTTTGAAATATCAAAAAAGCCGACTTGGATTCAGTAGTATGGGATACAAAACCAAGCTTGTTCCCGTTTCCAACTTCAACAAGGTAAGCAATAAAGTTTATATCAGCCCTGCCATCATCCCCATTCGAGAGGTAATTATCCGACATTTAGATCCGGAACATTTGTTGAGTACCGCCGTGGATAAAATTCCACTAAACTATTCGGACAAACCGGTAATGATGACCGGCTTTTACAGAGAGTCCATTCGAAAAAACAGAAAATACCTGTCGGTAGCAGAAGCTGTTTTAAATATCTACAAAAGTTCATATAGCAGGAATAGCTTTGAAAATGACAAAATATCCATCTACAAAGGACGCAAAGCACAATATGTCAAAAACAGGGATACGCTGGTTGTGAAATTCCAGGGAGGCCCGCTCAGCTTGTCCTATTTTGACGTCGTGAAAAATAATGGTGACATCCTATCAAAAGACATGTACAACTACTATAATTACAAGATTGATGGGGTTATCATGCTTGACAATCGGGAGACTTATGTCATCAGTTTCGATCAGAAAGATACGGTACAACTGCCTCTTTACAAAGGGAAAATCTATTTGGATGCAAAAAGTCTTGCCGTTGCCGGCCTTAAAGTGGAAGTCAGCCCCAAACAGCTTAACAAAGCCCTGGGTTATGTAATCAGGAAAAAACCGGCCGGACTGAAGGCAACGCTTCTTGGCATTCACATCCTTGTGAAATACAGAAAGATTGGCGACAAATGGTATTTAAACTATGTCCGTAACGAAACCGACCTGAGGTTTAAGTGGAAGAAAAAACTTTTCCGCTCCGACTATACGATTACGGCCGAAACAGCCATCACAAATATTGATACGAAGCATGTGGTGAAACCCAAATTCAGCGAACGGTTTAAACCCAACGAAATCTTCTCTGAAAAGGTAAGTAATTTCTCAGATCCAAACTTCTGGGGTGCTTCCAACGTCATCGAACCGGAAGCTTCAATTCAGTCTGCCATCAAAAAAATCAGTAGAAAACTGAAGAGGAGAAGATAATCCCTTTCGGTGTTCTCCTTCTGTTTTTCTTTGGAACCCCTCGCTATGTACCGGGCCTGTCGTTTACCATCAGTTGGAAATCTATGAGTGGGGGAGGGCGGACAAAGAACCCGGTCTATGGAGTTTTCCGTATCGTATCGGAGGCGGATTTTTGTTTTTCAGCTACTGATTTCAGTTTCGACAATCCGTTTTCCAGAACAGGCGTCATCATCTTCTTCAGCAACAGTCCCAGCCATCGTCCGAAAGGATATTGCAGCTTTTGGATCTGCAATTGCCACCTGACCCGTGTTTTTCCCTGCTCGTTACTAAAAGTCCAGCGGCCTTCGGCGGCACCCGGCGCCCCGAAGTCCATTTTGGTTTCGATGAGAGAATCAGGATCACTCTTTATAATCATTATTTTGCCGTTACCATTATGTTTACTCGTCCAACTTCGTCTGGCGCCTGTGCCGGCTGCCGGTCCTTCATACTTGTTCACCATGGTCGAATCAGTTTCAAACGGAGACCACTTCTTCCAGTTTCTCAACACATTAACTTCATTATACACAACTTTGGGAGGGGCTTTTATCTCTGTTGAGGCTTCAACGGTAATGTCGCCGGTCAAAAAAACCGGAATGACCATAAAAATGACAATAATACTTGTGACAATCAAGAGAGTAAGTCGTAAAGAAGCTTTCATTTTTATAATATTAATTATCGAATATTTTCTCTAACCGCCGGCAAGCCTCTTCAACCAGGCTGCGAGGGACTGCGAGATTCATGCGCTGGAAGCCTTCGCCTCCGGTTCCAAAAACAGGTCCGTGACTCAGTCCCAGGCCGGCTTCAAAAATAAGCTTTCTTTTGATTTCCTTATCCTTTAAACCGGTTTTACGGAAGTCAAGCCAGGCGAGGTAGGTAGCTTCGGGATGTGAGAGCTCTGTTTGCGGGATATCGGATTCCAGGAAAGAAGAAAGATAATCGAAATTGGCTTGTACATAATGCATCAACCGATCAACCCATCCCGAACCTTTTTCATGCCCTGCCGTGGAAGCTACATAACCAAAAAGATTTTCCCCTAAAATATGTAATTGATTTAAGGTCTTTTTAAATGCTTTTCTCAGATCGTATTTTACACTGTCGGTATTTTCGCGTTTTACGATTTTGTCAAAATTGTATTTTTCTGCCATATTCTATACCTTAGAACGGAAAAGCCGTGCTTCCCCGGCTTTTGAAAATTTATTCAAATGTAACAAAAGAACGGTTTATTTTGCATTAAACAATTCTATATGAAAAAATGATGGACTATCAATTTGAATAAAATAAATTTGGAATTTAACTTTAAGTTATATAAATTTGCTGTCAATAAAATTAGTTAACTGATAGTTAAATGAAAAATAATCTTAGCATTTCGGCAGCAAGGGTACAAAGGGAAAAAGAATACAGACGAGATTCGATTTTGGATGCGGCCAAAAAAGTATTTTTTAAGGTCGGATATGCAAAAGCTACTATGGACAACATTGCAAAATTTGCTGAAATCACCAAACCAACGGTTTATCAGTATTTTAAAAGCAAGGATGAATTGTTTTTTTCGCTTATGCTGCCCATAATAGATACCATACAGGAGCGGTTGGTGGAAATTAAAACAAAGGTTTCTTTAAATAAGATATCTACTGTAGAACAGTTGTTTGACAGAATATACGAACAGCTTTATAATATCTATTTAAACGATCCGGGTTCTTTTATTATTATCATCATTTTTCAGCAGCAGTTACGCCTCGTTATGGCTTTAAGAGAGGAAAGGAAGTCGATTATCATTTCAAAAGTAAAACTTTTCTACGTCCATTTCAGAGAGCTGATGAAAGTTTCCATAGTTCATAATCTCATCAAACCCGTTGATGTATATCAGATAACGGATTTGCTATGGATCAACTTTTCAGGAATTATTCAAATGAAAGAGTACAAACCCAATGCTAACCAGCATATTAAGGATATGCTGGAATTCTCAAAACAAGTAATCATTAATTATTTAAAAATATAAACATGTCTCAGAAAGCAATTATTTATGATGCCATCCGGAGTCCCCGCGGGAAAGGAAAACGCACGGGCGCTTTGTATGAAGTTACACCCGTAAGACTTTTAAGTTTCGTTTTGCGTGAACTGGAGAAAAGAAATCATTTGGATACGGCGGCGGTGGATGATGTGATCATGGGTTGCGTTACTCCTATTGGCGAAGAAGGAGGAGATATTGCCCGTACGGCTGCCCTTTACGCCAATTGGAATGTTGATGTGCCGGGTATGCAGCTAAACCGGTTTTGTGCCTCCGGTTTGGAAGCGGTGAATACTGCTGCCGCAAAGGTGGCTTCAGGTTTTGATGATTTAATTGTTGCCGGTGGCGTTGAGGTGATGTCCCGCGTCCCTATGGCTTCCGATGGCGGCGCCTGGTTTCTGGACCCGGATGTGAGTATTCAAACAGGTTTTGTGCCACAGGGGATTAGTGCGGATTTGCTGGCGACATTGGAAGGCTTTTCCCGGCATGAAATTGATGAGCTGGCCATGATTTCACAAGTCAGGGCTGCCGAAGCCACTAAGAGAGGCTTTTTTAAGTCGGAAATTCCTGTTTACGATCAAAACGGGTTGCTTATTCTGGATCATGACGAGAATATCCGTCCCGGAACAACAATGACCGACCTTGGTTCTTTACAGCCCTCTTTTGAAAAAATCGGGAAAATTGGTTTTGATGAAGTGGCCTTGAGAAAATATCCCATGGTTTCCAAAATTAACCATTTGCATACTGCCGGTAATTCATCGGGAATAGTAGATGGGGCCGCTGCGGTTTTAGTGGGTTCGGAGGAAATCGGTCGTCGGTTAGGCCTAAAACCCCGTGCCAGGATAGTTTCCATGGGCTTAGTGGCTACTGAACCGACGATTATGTTAGTGGGCCCGGGTCCGGCTTCGCTCAAAGCACTCAAAAAGGCGGGTATGACTACAAAGGATTTGGATTTAATTGAAATAAATGAAGCCTTTGCCGGCGTAGTGCTCCGGTTTTTACGCGACTTAAAAATCAATGATCTTGACAGTGTGAATGTTAATGGCGGAGCAATAGCCATGGGACATCCTCTCGGCGCTACCGGAGCCATATTGCTCGGAACAGCGCTCGATGAACTTGAACGCAGAGACAAAGAAACAGCATTGATATCTCTTTGTGTTGGCGGTGGAATGGGTATTGCTACAATTATTGAAAGAATTTAAATTAAGCGAAAATGAATACCATAGAATATAAATATTTAAAAGACGGAATTGTTAATTTGGTTTTGAATGATAAAACCCAATCCTCAAACATTGTTAGCGCCTCTTTTGTCGAGGATTTCAGCCTCGCAGTAGATAAATTGGTTCAGGAAAAAGAGTTGAAAGGGGTTGTAATTAGCTCTGCAAAAAACGTGTTTTTATCCGGAATCGATTTAAAGATAATAACCGATAACCCTTCAGTACAGGATTTATTTGAGTTTTCAGAAAAATTCAAAGCGGTATTGCGAAAGCTGGAAACAATGGGGAAACCTGTTGTTTCTCTGATAAACGGCGCCTGTCTCGGTGGCGGTTTTGAATTGACACTCGCAACACATTTCCGGATTGCGTTTAATTCTAAAAAAATTAAAATAGGGCTGCCGGATATAAAAATCGGCCTTTTACCCGTAGGCGGTGGAATTACCCGTCTTTCCAGGTTATTCGGATTGCAAAGAACATTTGAGTATGTTAGTGAGGGAAAAGAATTGTCGCCAGATGCGGCATTAGAATTTGGATTGATCCATAGCTTAGCGGATCGTCCCGAAGATTTGTTACCCAAGGCGATTGAGTGGATAGAAGCGCATCCTGAAGCTTCGCAACCTTTCGATATTAAAGGATTTAAAATCCCGGGTGGCAGTATAATGAATCCAAAAACGGCACAGGTAATTACTGCTGCGCCGGCAATGTTGCTTAAAAAAACAAAAGGGAATTATCCTGCTCCCGAGGCTCTGCTTAGTGTTCTTGCAGAAGGTTCGGTAGTCAATATGGATACGGCATTAAGAATCGAATCGCGTTATTTTGTTAAAATCGGAACCGGCAAAGTGGCGAAAAACATGATTAACACGTTGCGATATCAATTTAATAATTTAAAAAAGGGAAACAGCCGGCCAGATTTACCACCATCTGAACCTTTAAAGAAAATCGGCGTACTCGGAGCAGGAATGATGGGGCATGGTATTGCTTATGTAGCTGCATTAAGCGGGTACAGGGTTGTGCTGAAAGATGTGTTACCTGAACTGGCGCAAAAAGGTCTGCAACGAATTGAGGCCATAATGGATAAACGCATCGCAAGAGGACAATTTAGTGTTGAGAAGAAAAAACATGTTCTGGAACGTATTTTACCAACGGATAAGCCGGAGGATTTAAAAGGTTGTGATTTGGTTATCGAAGCGGTATTTGAGGACAGGGAGCTAAAAGCTAAAGTAACAAAGGAAGCGGAGCCTTTTATGTCAGGACAGGGCTTTTTTGCATCCAACACCTCAACTTTACCCATTTCCGGTCTTGCAACTGCCTTTTCTCACCAGGATAAATTCATTGGTCTTCATTTCTTTTCTCCGGTGGATAAAATGCAACTGGTAGAGATTATTAAAGGGAAAAAGACGTCTGACAAGACTTTAACCCGCGCTTTTGATTTTGTTTTGAGTATCAGGAAAATACCTATTGTTGTCAACGATAGCCGGGGCTTTTATACTTCCCGTGTTTTCAGTACTTACGTGGAAGAGGGACTGGCGCTTTTGGGAGAAGGACAAAATCCTCAATGTATTGAGTCGGCAGGAATGGCAGCCGGAATGCCGGTTGGTCCGCTGGCACTGACAGACGAGATAAGTCTGACACTAATCGAGCACATTAACAGGCAAACCGAAACAGATTTAAAAGCCGAAGGCAAAACACGTCCGTCTCATCCTGCCGATGCCGTTGTGGAAAAGATGATCCATAATTTTAACCGGAAAGGAAAAGCCTTTGGAGCAGGATTTTATGATTATCCCGAAGGGGAAGGCAAACATTTATGGGGCGAACTGTCAAGAGCCTTTCCTCTAAAAACAGATATTTTGGAGCAGGAGGAGATGATTGACAGATTGATGTTTATCCAGGCCATTGAAACAGTTCGGTGTTTGGAAGAAGGGGTTTTAAATTCGGTAGCAGATGCAAATATCGGAAGTATTTTCGGCTGGGGATTCCCTCCGTTTAAAGGTGGAACTTTACAGTTTATTAATGATTACGGGGTTCCTGAGTTTGTGGAAAAGACAAGAGAATTAGAAAAAAAATTCGGAAGGCGTTTTGCCATACCAAAATTGTTAGTTGAGATGTCATCCGGGAATAAATTCGTTTGATAAGCACCAAAAGGCAAAAGGCAAAAGGCAAAATCAAAGACAGATTAAACGTCCCTCAATATAACCGGAATAGGTTATGACGAATAAATTCGACACGTAACTTGTCCCGCCTCAGGCAGGAGGGGAATGATTATAGAGCTCCACAGGAGCGTAATATTAATAGCCACTGGTTTCAACCCGTGGAAAGAAAGAGAAAAAATGAGAACACGTTTTGGTGTGATTTTCGATGGCGAAGCCTAAAATCGTGACAAAACACAAACATTAGATTAGCAGTATTTTACGAAATTATAAACAGATGAAACACTCATGGCGGACAAATCCGACACACAAAAGCATGATTAAAAGTCCGCTTTGCGCTTTTTGCGTAAATTCCTTTTTGTGGTCTTTGCGTGAAATATAAACATTTGGTAAGCAATAAAATAAAAAATTATAAACGAATGAAAAGAAATCTGCCTTTTACCGAAGAGCACAAATTGTTCAGGCAATCTGTAAAGGAATTTATTGCTCGTGAAGTGGCCCCGAATTATGCCCAATGGGAGCAAGATGGGATAGTGCCGAGGGAAATCTGGAAAAAATGTGGCTCGCAGGGCTTCCTGCTTCCGTGGGCCGACGAAAAACAGGGTGGCTTTCACGCAGATTACCTGTTTTCGGTTATCGTGATGGAGGAATTGGCTACATCCGGGTGTATGGGACTTTTCCTGTCATTACATAGTGATATTATCGCTCCTTATATAACCCGCTTTGGTTCCGAAGAACAAATTCAAAAATACATTCCCGGCTGTGTTTCCGGCGACACGATTCTCTCCATAGCCATGACCGAGCCGGGAGCCGGTTCCGATTTAAGCGCCATGAAGACGACTGCCGTAAAGCAAGGAGATGGTTGGGTTTTAAACGGGCAGAAGACCTTTATTTCCAACGGCTTACTATCCGATGTTGTAGTGATAGCCGCTAAAACGGGCGACAAAAACGCCCCGCCTCATCAGTCCGTCAGCCTTTTTTTGGTCGAAAGAGATACTCCGGGCTTTGTTCGTGGCAAACCGTTAAAGAAGATTGGTCTGAAAGCGCAGGATACCGTTGAGATGTTTTTTGACAATTGCAAAATACCTGTTGAAAACCTGCTGGGAGAAGAAAACAGGGGCTTTTATTATTTGATGGAAAAATTACCGGAAGAACGTCTTTCAGTCGCCATTGGCTGTCAGGCTTCTGCTGAAGCTGCGTTTAATTTGACTTTGCAATATATTCAGGAGCGAAAGGCTTTTGGGAAAACACTGAGCAAATTTGAACACATACAATTTGAAATGGCCGATATGGCAAGTTTGTTGAGTATGGGCAGAAGTTTTGTTGATCATACAATAATGGCTCATCTAAACGGAGAACCCATTTTAATGGAAACAAGCATGGCCAAATACAAAATATGTGAGTTAAATAAGGAAATTGCCGACAGGTGTCTTCAGCTATTTGGAGGATATGGCTACATGGCCGATTACCCGATTTCCCGTTTTTATATAGATTCGAGGGTACAGACAATTTATTCCGGAACTTCCGAAATAATGAAAATGATTATTGCTAAAAACTTAGGCTTGTAATATGGGAACATTAGATGGCTATAAAGTAATAGAAATGGGAGGTATTGGCCCGGCGCCCTTTGCCGGAATGCTTCTCGCAGACATGGGTGCTGAAGTTATCCGTATTGAACGTA
Organism: uncultured Lentimicrobiaceae bacterium; assembly: GCA_964598065.1. Lineage (GTDB taxonomy): Bacteria > Bacteroidota > Bacteroidia > Bacteroidales > F082 > Sulfidibacterium. The sequence continues at coordinate 12,939 of CAZRAW010000020.1, read as the reverse complement.
AAGATGCCGGATTACGCTTTGTCTCAGCGAAATATGAAATCATGAACAGAGGCAAAAAATCGGTATTTTTTGATTTGAAAAAAGAAGAGGATCGAAAATTAGTCCTGAGGCTAATTGATACGGCAGATGTGTTGATCGACCCGTACAGGCCGGGAGTGATGGAGAAGTTTGGCTTTTCTCCGGAAACATTATCCGGGAGAAATCCGGGATTGGTTTATGGCAGAATCACCGGTTATGGCCAAACGGGAGCCTTATCGAATTTTGCCGGACATGATATTGATTATTTGGCAATTAGCGGTGCTTTGTCTGCCATTGGTTCTAAAGATAAACCTTCTGTTCCCCTTAATTTGATAGCGGATTTCGGCGCCGGTGGAATGCTATTGCTCAACGGAATTCTTGCAGCACTTCTTGAAAGAGAAAAATCCGGGAGAGGTCAGGTTATAGATGCGGCCATGGTGGATGGAGTAGCCCAAATGATGAGTCTGTTTTACGGATATATGCAGGCAGGATTCTGGTCGGTGAACCGCGAAAGCAATTTAATCGATGGCGGGACGCCTTATTACAATGTTTATGAAACAAAAGACGGGAAATTTGTTGCCCTCGGCGCCCTGGAACCTCAGTTTTATCACCATTTAATGGACTTGTTAAAACTTGATAATAATGAATCTGAAGACCAACCGAATGCCGAAAAACGGCCCACACAGAAAGAACAGTTTTCACAAATATTTAAGCAAAAAACCAGAGCGGAGTGGACTGATTTGTTATTCGGGGAAGATACTTGTGTTGCTCCTGTTCTGAACATGAAAGAAGCCATTGAATTTGAACCTAATAAATCCCGCCATGTTTTTATCGAACAGCAAGGGGTTATTCAACCCGCTCCGGCTCCCCGGTTTAGCCGGACGCCTTCCGGAGCCGGAAAACTTCCGGAAAAATATGGCCAGGATACCCTGGAAATTATTCGTCAACTTAAAAGTCTGAAAAAATGATTTTGGCATTCGGAATATATTGAAATGATTAAGGTCATCCCCCGGAATCCTGTTGGTAAAATCTTGAAAAATATTCTGAGAGAGGATATTCGAAGAAAAACAGGAGGGTGAGGTCTGCTGGCATCCTGACGCTCATTTCAAATGGCCGGATTTTTGGGGAGCTTACCTGTGTAGTACAAAAAACGAAGATTCAACAAGAGAGTTCACTTATTATATGTAAATTTGTATTCTAATCAAAACGATATATGAGTAAGAAAGAATTAACGATAAAAAGTTTAATAAGCTCTGCAAATACATTTTGTAAACAAGAAACGAAATATGAAAATAAGGAATTATTTGGTGTGACTGATGGAAAAGCAGTTGGGACATATATTGAACATAAATTCAAGAATTTTTTAAATAAAAGATTTATTGTGGATAACGGAAATTCTGCACGAGGAATTGACCTGCCTGCACCTGAGATTAATACTGATATAAAGGTAACATCAATTAGACAACCACAATCCTCAAGCTCTTTTAAAAATGCCAAACAAAAGATATATGGACTTGGGTACAATCTTCTTGTCTTTGTTTATGAAAAAACGGATAATCAGGAAAATGAAACGGCTATTTTAGATTTTAAAAGTTGTTCGTTTATCAAAAACGAAAGGACAGCAGATTATACTACAACTTTCAGGCTAATTGAAATGATAAATGACGGAGCAAATGAAGAAGATATTATTGCTTATCTCAACGATAAAAATATTCCTGCTGATGACATTACATTAAGTCAAATAGCAAAACAAATTCTTGAAAACGCACCTAAATTAGGATACTTGACCATCTCTAATGCTTTGCAATGGAGATTGCAATATGGAAGAATTGTAGCTCTTTCCGAAGAAATAGAGGGAATTACAAAAATCGTTGATAAGGTAAATGTGTAGTATGAAAATATTTGGAGCAAATATCACTAACTCTGCCATTGGTTTCTTTGAATACTCTAAGGAATTATTATTAGAAAACCTCAATTCAGAATTAAAATTCATTTGTGGAATAAACTCTTTTTTTACATCACAATTAGAAATAGATATATTAACGAAGGATTTATTAAATAAAAACAATTTAATAAGTGAGCCGGATAGAGCAGAATATGGTGATTTTCAGACAAATAGAAAATTAAGCAATATTATTTGCAACCTTGTAACAAAGCAAGATGCTTCACCTGAAATAATTATTGAACCAACTTGCGGGCAAGGAAATTTTATTATTTCATGCCTTAATACTTTTGAGAATATTAAATTTATTTATGGAGTTGAAGTATATAAGCCTTATGTTTGGGAAACAAAATTTGCCATATTGGACTACTTTTTAAGTAATCCAAATGACAATATCCCGGAAATAAATATCTACCACTTCAATGTTTTTGACTTTGACTTTAATGAGATTTATCACAAACACAAGAACCAGAAAATATTAATAATTGGTAACCCTCCCTGGGTAACAAACTCAAAGTTATCTTCACTTGGGTCTGATAACTTACCGATAAAATCAAATTTTAAAAAACATCATGGCTTTGATGCTATTACGGGAAAAGGAAATTTTGACATTGCAGAGTCTATTTCAATTAAGTTATTATCAATATTTTCAGAATTGAATGGAAATTTCGCATTTCTTGTTAAAAATTCTGTTGTTAAAAATATTTTATTAGAACAAAATAAAATAAAATATCGTATGTCAAATATTCAACAATTTGATATTGATGCAAAGAAAGAATTTAATGTTTCTGTTAAAGCCTGTTTGTTTTTGTGTTCATTGAATAAATATCCAGATCTCATAATTAACGAATATGATTTCTACACCACAAAATTAATACGGAAATATGGTTGGGTAAATGGAAAATTTGTTGCAAATGTTGAGCTGTATTTAAAATCAAAGAGTATTGATGGTGATTTTCCTTTTATTTGGCGACAAGGAATTAAACACGATGCCTCTAAAGTAATGGAATTAGAGATTCTAAACAGCCATTTTACAAACAATAAAAGAGAAACCGTTGAAATTGAGGGTGAATTGGTATTCGGTTTATTAAAGAGTTCCGATCTGAAAGGTCGAGTGATTGATAGTTCACGTAAATACACAATTATTACACAGAAAAAGATAGGTCAGGAGACTAAATATATAAAGCTACAATATCCAAAAACCTATAATTACCTTTTCAATAACATTGAGTATTTTAATAAGAGAAAGTCAAGTATTTATAAAGGGAAACCTGCTTTTTCGATTTTTGGAATAGGCGATTATTCTTTCAAACCTTACAAAGTAGCCATTGCCGGAATGTATAAAACAACTTCCTTTTCGCTTGTTAAACCAGATAAAAATAACAAGCCTATTATGCTGGACGATACTTGTTACTTCGTTGGGTTTGATACGCAGATTGAAGCTGAAATAACAAGGTTCCTTTTAAACAAAGAAATAACACAGAATTTTATTCAATCAATAGCATTTAAAGATGCTAAGAGAATGATAACGAAGGACTTATTAATGAGAATTAATTTGAATGAAATAGTAAATGATACAAGTTATACCGAATTAAATGCACAGATTGACAACCTGAATGTTGAAGACTGGATCAACTATAAAGGTAAATTGATAGAAAAGAAATTTGAAAAAAATCAACAATTGAATTTATTCGTTGAACAAGCACTGCACGCAAGATCACCTGTGCGTAATGCCGGTTTAGTGCAAAACTGAATATTCATGAAATCAAATAAGTTCAGTTGTAAATTGAAAATGAGGTGCAATAATAATCTGTTCTTCGAACCGCCAAAACGACATGCCGAAGCTATTTAGAATCCCATTTAACTTTAAAAAATTTTGTTATTAAGCAGACCAAAAAGATGAAAGAAAATAATACTGAAACGATGAAGCATTTACAGGTTCTAAAGGAAGTGATGCAGAATGTGATGCCCGTGAATAAACTGCTGGGTGTTGAAATTGAAAAGCTGGAAGAAGGCTATGCTGAGGTGCGGGTTCCTTTTCAAAAGCAGTTTGTGGGTGATTTCAGGAGAGGACTGTGGCACGGTGGAATTTTGGCCAGTGTGGCCGATACCATTGGAGGCCTGGTAGCTATGAGTCTGGCACGTTCTCAGGATCAGGTGAATACGGTGGATATGCGCATCGATTATTTGCATGGCGCTGTTGAGGAGGATATCTATGGTGAAGCTGTTTTGGTGAAAGCCGGTAAGCGGATTATTCTGGCAGATGTAAAACTGTTTCAAAAGCATCAGGAAGAACCAATAGTGGTTGCCCGGTGTGCTTACAGTATCCTGAGAAGATGAAAAAATATTCGACTGAGTAGCATAAAAAAACGAAGGCTTTCGGCCTTCGTTTTTTTATGCGAACTTTTCTTATTGCGTTAGCATCACCGGCATAATCAGCATCAGGATGTCTTCCGCTTCGTTGTCGTTGGTGTCGGGAAGAATGATGCCTGCACGGTTAGGCGCCGACAATTCAACGTCAATGTTCTCGGCTTCCAATGTATTCAACATCTCCTGCATAAACTTGGAGTTAAAGCCGATTTCGATATCTTCACCGGAGTAGTTGCAGGTTAAGCGCTCTTTGGCATTGCTGGAATAGTCAATATCTTCAGCGGTGAGTACCAGCTCTTGTCCCGAAATCTTAAACCGCACCTGATGGGTTGATTTGCTCCCGAAAATGGCTACACGACGCAGGGAATCCAGCAGGTTTTTCCGGTTCACCACCAGCTTGTAAGGATTTTGTGTGGGGATGACAGCTTCGTAGTTGGGATATTTCCCGTCGATAAGCCGGCAGACCATAGTAACATCATCAAACTGAAAAACCGCATTGGTGTCGTTGTATTCCATTTTTACTTCCGTTTCAGGGTCATCGGGCATGATATTTTTCAAATGGTTCAAAGGCTTTTTAGGCAAAATGAAAAAAGCGCTCTTGTCAGATTTAATATCATGACGGCGATAACGTACCAGCTTGTGTGCGTCGGTAGCCACAAAATTCATGTGGTCCAGCTCAATTTCGCAAAGGACTCCCGACATTACCGGACGTAATTCGTCATTACCGGTGGCAAAAAGTGTTTTGCCGAAAGCGTTAACCAGCAGCGAAGCGTTCAGATTGACCGAAATGGTGTTTTCTAATTGCGGAACCTGTGGAAATTCATCGCTGTTGTGACCTATCAGCTTGTACTTCCCTTCACCGGCAAGCAGTTGCACCTCCTGTGAGTTCAAATCTACGGTAAAAGTTACAGGGATATTTGGAAATGTCTTGGTGATATCCAGCAACATACGGGCCGGAATAGCAATTTTCCCGGGATCTTCAGCCATGTCAACCTGTACTACAACCGAAATGGTGGTTTCAAGGTCAGAGGCGGTAATTTTCAGCGATGTCTCTTCGGAGAGCTCAAACAAAAAATCATCGAGAATGGGAAGTGTGTTACTACTGCTCATCACTCCGCTAATCTTTTGTAAGCTTTTCAGCAGACTGGCACTTGAGATGATAAATTTCATAGTGTTAGAATTTTCTTTTCTACAAAAATATTCAAAAGGTAAAAGTAAAAATTTCTGTTAAGTTTTTACCTGTTTTTTTAAATAAGTTTTCCACAATGGGTATTAAGTTTTTTTAATCCTTTTAAAACGGTTCTCTTCACCTCTCCACAGCCGTCTGATATTTTGCCTGTGAGTATAAAGTAAAAATAGCGCAACTACGATGGAAAAGATAACCTTGCCGGGATGCCTCTCGTGGTAAAACAGGATGTCGGCCAGCGGAAATGAAAGCCCGCCGAGCATGGACCCCAGCGAGACATAGCCGGTGCCAAAAGCTACAATTACAAAGACAGCCGCCGGAATCCAAATCACGTTGGGGAAGAGCGCTATGCCCATGCCCAGCAGGGTTGCTACACCTTTTCCTCCTTTGAAAGAGGCAAAAACAGGGTAAACATGCCCGATGACTGCCAGAAATCCGGCAAGTATAAGCAAGTAAATTCTTTGGTTTGTATCCCAGGAATGAGGAATGAAGTAAGTCATAAAATAAACGGCGAGAAAGCCTTTAAGGACATCCACGAGAATGACCGGAATGCCGGCTTTAACACCGAGCACACGAATGATGTTGGTAGCCCCGGAATTTCCCGAACCTTCGTTGCGGATATCGCAGCCATAAAACCATTTTCCCACCCATACTGCCGTGGGAATGGACCCGAGCAGATAGGCGAGGAGCAGTCCGCCGATAAATGTTATCCATTGCATGATACAAAAATAGGAAAGAATGGAAGAACTTCTCTCCGGCATGCATGATGGTTTTTGTATTGCAAACGCAAACCGGACGGCAACGGCTTTTTCTTTTGCAGTCCGGTTAGAAAATTATTCGAAGCTAACAGCAATTTTCAAAAAGTCTTCCGCTTTCAGCGAAGCGCCTCCAATGAGTCCGCCATCCACGTCTTTGTTGGCAAAAAGAGTTTTAGCGTTGCCCGGATTACAGCTTCCGCCGTAGAGAATACTTACTTCATCTGCCGTCTTTGTGCCGTATTTTTCTGCAATGAGGTTCCTGATAAAAGCATGCATCTCCTGTGCTTGTTCGGGAGATGCGGTTTTTCCGGTACCGATAGCCCAAACGGGTTCGTAGGCAATCACAACATTGGAAAATTCATCTTCATTCAGGTGAAACAGGCTTTCTTTCATCTGTTTTTTTACCACGTCAAAATGGATTTCTTTTTCACGTTCTTCCAGTACTTCGCCGCAACAAAAGATGGGTTTGATGCCGTAATCCAGCAGAATATCCACTTTCTTTGCGAGTTGCTCGTGAGTTTCATGGAAATATTTTCGCCTTTCGGAGTGGCCCACAATGCAATACTCGATGTCCACTGAAGCCAGCATGGGAGCTGCAATCTCGCCGGTGAACGCACCTGTCTCATGTTCGCTCACATTTTGTGCACCGATTTTAATGCGGCTTTCTTCGGCATAATCCGAGGCCATCTCCAGAAAAAGAGCCGGGGGGCAGGCAATTACTTCACATTTGAGGCTCATCTCTTCCATGCCAACCACAATCTGGTCGATCAGCTCTTCGGCTTCCTGAAATGTTTTATTCATTTTCCAGTTGCCGGCAACAATATTTTTTCTCATAATTTTAGTATTGTTTATTGGGGCAAAAGTACAGATTTATTCCCGACACTCAAATTTTTGAAGTCTGAAAACAAGGTGGTCGCATCATAAAGTTTTTAGACTAAGTCACTGTTGAATTTTTTACATAATTTGACAGCGTCTTAATGTTAATGGCACACTGATTTTTATGATGTCACTAATGAATTAAGTGATTGTTACGAAATAACTTATACGTTTCGACTCGTTCCTTTACGCCTTGAAAAGCCACCAATTACCTCGTCAGTTCCAGTCAGGTTGTTTCTTGCAAACCCTAATATGATTTTCAGGGATTCCCTGTAGTCCATACATTATTTTTATCGTTTACGTCGGGAAGCATTTTGTCCGGGTCAATAACTACTTTTATCAAAGGACTTTTTGAAGGAAACCAAAAGGTATATTTTCCACTGGTTTCCCAAATTTCAACCGGAAGGTTTACCCGTGTGGAATCGCCATTGGCTTGTGTGATTTCGAGCGTAACGGGCATCACCAGTTGATTGTTGTTTTTGATGGTAATAAGCGCTCCCTGAGTGGGATCATTATGAACATACCGGACATGGCTTACCGCCTGGTCGAGTGTCCATTTTTTGATAAACCAACCTTTCCAAAACCAGTTTAAATTTTCGCCCGCTGCATTGTTCATGGTCCGGAAAAAATCCTCAGGTGAAGGATGTTTGTAAGCCCACCTTTTAATGTAAGTCCTAAAAGCATAATCAAATCGATCGTGACCGAGGATGTATTCGCGCAGGATTACCAGACCCAAAGCCGTTTTGTAGTAACTCAGAGGATGTATAAACTGTCTGGGAATAGCGTCCGCAAAAGAAATGATCGGAGGGGCGTTCCGGTTGAGCATAAGCGGAACAATGCCCCGTGCGGGACTGCCACCGGAAGGATTGTATTCATGGTCGCTTTTGGGTGCAAACTCGCCATGGTTAAATTCCTGCGTGGCATAAATGTCAATGAAAGTGTTAAAACCTTCATCCATCCATGCGTTTTTTCGCTCGTTGGAGCCCACAATCATAGGAAACCAGGTGTGTCCGATTTCATGGTCGGTAACCATCCAAAGCGACTTGTTTTTGGCACGCCAGGAACAAAATACTATACCCGGATATTCCATACCTCCCACAGGCCCGCCTACGGTGGTAGCAGTCGGATAAGGATACGGATACCAGTGTTTTGAGAAAATTTGAATACTGTATTTCAGATATTCAACAGCCCTGCCCCAAGCATCTTTTCCTGCACTTTCTACGGGATACATGGCCATGGCCAAAGCGGTTTTGTGGTTGGGCAGGTTCACTTTGGCGGCATCCCATAAAAAAGCTTTTGAGCTGGCCCAGGAAAAATCACGGCTGTTTTCCATCTTGAAATGCCACACCAATCTTCCTTTTTGAACCGGACGAGAATGGGGATTATTGATGTCATTTACTGATCTTATGGAGATTGTTTTATCGCTTTGTTTTGCTTTTTTAAGCAGATTTATTGTGGCCGGAGTCAGCACTTCTTCCGGATTTTCCAGGCTTCCCGAAGAAGCAACAATTTGGTCCCATGGAACGTTAATGCTGATGCTATAATTGCCGTAATCCAGATAAAATTCGCCGGCGCCAAGAAATGGCAATACATTCCATCCCACCAAATCATCATAGACCGCCATCCGTGGAAACCATTGGGCCAATTCGAAGACGGTACCGTTTTTTGTGGCCATCCAACCGGATCTGCCATACCCGTAAGGCATAATTTTAAAATTATATTTAATTCTGATTTTTATGATACCTCCATTGCCGGCCAAAGGTTGAGGAAGGCGGATTTGCATCCGGGTGTCGGTGATGATGTAGTCGGCACGGACGAATTTTCCATCCAAAGCGATTTCTACGGAGTGAATGTCAAAGCCACCTACGAACCTCTTGGGGTTGAAAAGCTGCGCATTTACGGCTGCACTTCTGGAATTTTGTCCAAACCGGTTTTGCGGAAGCTGGATCCACAAAAAAGAGAGCTTGTCGGGACTGTTGTTGATGTATGTAATGGTTTCTAACGCCGAAATAGATTTTTGAACCGTGTCCAGTCTGGCATCAATCTTATAATTGGTTCTGTTGGACCAATATCCAGGACCAGGTTGCCCGTCAGCGCTGCGGTAAATGGTTCCGGATTGCGCTTCGAAAAGCGGATCGAAAGCCTTGTGCGGATCATAAGTGTTTGATTGTGCAAAACTTTCCGATACCTGAAATAGGATAAACAGGGAAAGAAAAACGGGTAAAAATCTACTTTTCATTTTTTGTGTTTTTAAATTTTATTACGCTGTGAAAATTAAACAATTTTTTATCAATAGCGGGCTGAGCAATCAAAAAAAGCAAAAAAAGAGAGAAAGCATATTCACACTTAAATTATCTTTGAGGTGTCAAAAACCATCAGCCTTTACTTAAGAGATTGTTACGAAATGATCTATTCGCTTCGACTCGTTCTTTTGCCTTTTCTCATCATTGGCCGGACAGACCTTTTATGGATGACACCAGTCTGCCGAAAAAGTATTATCAGATGGTTCTTTTTTAGAAAAAGTGAAAAATTAAGATGGATTATGCCGTAAATTCATACTTTTTAATCTAAGATGAAAAGCATTTAGGAGAGGATTGGCCAAAAATATTATTTCTTCCATCTTTTTAAAAAAAATATTTTTAGTTAAAGAAATAGCAGTATATTTGCACTCATTTTTGAGTAACCAATTACAAAGCATAAAATAATGAGCAAGCAGGACTTAATACAGATGGTAGAAGACAGTGTTGAGGTCAAAGAATTTCCGAAATTCAAGGCTGGTGACACCATCACCGTTATCTATAAAATTAAAGAAGGAAACAAAGAGCGTTTGCAGAAGTTTCAGGGGGTTGTCCTTCAGCGTGCAGGCAGCGGTCCGACTGCTACCTTTACGGTGAGAAAAATTTCCGGTAACGTGGGCGTCGAACGTATTTTTCCTATCTCCTCACCTTTCATTGAAGAGATTATGGTGAATAAAGTAGGTGTTGTTCGCCGGGCACGTATCTTCTATTTCAGAAATCTTCGCGGTAAAAAAGCCCGCATCAAGGAGAAAAGACATTAAACTTTTTTTGATGATATTTCATGCCGATTATTATTTGAATTGCGGCTTGTAATTCGTTTCGTCTTAAAGGCGTTTCAAATATGTACCGGCATAATACAAGACTATTTTTCATTGCGTTTTGAAATTCATTTGGTATGACAAACCAATCCGAAAGGGTTGGCTTTTTTTGTGAGCATAAGAGATCAGTTTTGAGCGTTAAACTCCCGTTGCCTGATTACTTCGTAGAGTAAAACGGCGGTTGCCACCGAAACATTGAGCGAGGCAATGGTGCCGAGCATGGGGACACGCACTTTTACATCGGTTAGTTTTAGATATTCTCCTGAGATACCTTCTCCTTCGGAGCCCATGATCAGTGCCAGCGGCCCGGTGAGGTCTTCGTTGAAATGTACTTTTTCGGCTTTTTCCGAAACAGCAACAATACGTAGTCCACTATTTTTCAGGAGGCTGATAGCTGCTTTCAGGTTGTGTTCCCGGCAAATGGGGACTTTGTAAATGGCTCCTGCAGAGGATTTTATGGTTCCGGAATTGAGTTGGGCAGCGCCTTTGGAAGGAATGAGTACTGCATCCACACCGGAACTCTCAGCCGTACGCAGGATAGCTCCAAAATTACGCACGTCGGTTACCTTGTCGAGAATGAGAATGAAAGGAGTGCGGCCTGCTTCATAGATTCCCGGTAGCAGTTGTTCTATCCTGTAAAAAGTTACCGGTGAAATATAAGCAATAACACCCTGATGATTTTTGCGGGTTATGCGGTTCAGCTTTTCTATGGGCACTATCTGGAAAGGAATTTCATGTGCTTTCAGCAGGGGTATCAGTTCCTGAAAAGTTTTTCCGCCCACGCCTTTTTGAAGAAATACCTTTTCGACCTCTTTGCCGGAAGTCAGTGCTTCCATCAACGGACGAATCCCGTAAACCATTTCCTGTGTTGCTTCTTTTTCTCCCATATTTATGCTGTTTTTTTTCTTTGAACACCGAACACCGAACACCGATTTCAGATTTTAGATTTTCATTATTCTTCAAGGTATTTTTTGTCGATTTGTTTGGTGGCTTTGGCGCCCATGGTTTTCAATTTCTCCACCTGTCCCAGCAGATTGCCACGGCCTGAGATGAGTTTTTTGTGGGCTTCGGTGTAAGAAACCTGTGCTTTGTTCAGGTTGTCGCCTATTTTTTCAAGGTCCTTTAAAAAACCTTCAAATTTATCATACAGTTTTCCACCTTGTTTGGCAATTTCTAGTGCGTTGCGGGTCTGTTTCTCGTGGCTCCAGATGGAGGCAACGGTGCGCAGGGTGGCCAGCAGTGTGGTGGGGCTGACTATCACAATGCGTTTTTCCCAGGCAAAGTTAAAAAGGTCGGGATCGGCTTGTACAGCTGTTCCGAAAGCAGGCTCCACAGGCATAAACATCAGCACAAAGTCCGGCGTATTCAGCTCTTTCAGGTTATGGTAATTCTTTTCACTCAGCTCTTTTACATGATTCCGGATGGAAAGCAGGTGCCGCTTCAGGGATTTTTCTCTTTTGGTCTCGTCGTCGGCAGCAGTATATTCCTGAAATGCCGTCAGTGAAACTTTGGAATCGATAATCAGATGCTTCTCTTCGGGCAATTTGATAAGGACATCGGGTCGCAGCATGTTGCCATCTTCGCCTTTGGCCGTGTATTGCAGGAAATATTCTTCGTTTTTGTTCAGCCCCGAGCGTTCCAGAATCCGCTCCAAAACCACTTCTCCCCAGTTGCCCTGCTTTTTGGAATCCGATTTGAGGGCTTTGGTCAGGTTGCCGGCCTCTTCGCCGAGTTTCATGTTCATCTCCTGCAGGCGTTTCAGCTCTTCCTTTAAAACCGACTGATCAATTTTCCCCTTTTGGTAAGTTTCTTCCACCTTTTTTTCGAAATCGGTGATTTTCTCCTTCAGCGGATTCAGCAGATCGCTCATGTTTTTATGCGATGTTTCATTGAATTCGCGAGTGTTTTGTTTGAGAATGGCGTTGGCCATATTTTGAAATTCGGTTTTGAATTTTTCCTGTAATTTTTCCACCTCTTTACGTTCGTTATCAAGGCGTTCCCTAAGATTTTTCATCTCTGCTTCCAGCGAAATAATGGTTTTTTCGGTTTCTGCTTTTTCTTTGGTTACGGTTTCCCATCGAATGGTTATCTGCTCCTTTTCTTTTTGCAGAGAGACTATCTGTTCATTTAAATGCTCAACATCCGCTTTAAGCGAAGCAATGTTGTTGCCGGCAATTTCTTTCTCGTTTTGGGCGTTTTGCCACCTTGTTGTTAATTCTTCATTCTCTTTTTGCAGGGAAGAGGCCCTTTCTTCCAGAATGCCAAGCTTGTTTTCCAGTTCCATTTTTTCGTTTAAAAGGGAAGCGGAAAATTTTTCTTTTTGGCTCTCAAATAATACTTTTTGTGATTTAAGTTTCTGGTTGAAAATAAGATAAGTGATAATAACACCGGCTAACAATCCGAGAAGTGCAATTAAAAATTCCATGTTTTAATTTTGAAGTAAAAATACGAAAGTTTCGGCTTTAAGATGCTACAGTTTTGGATATCGGCCAAATGTTATTTTGTATCAATCCATAAAGCAAGTACAAATGGTACTACTGCATATTTTGTGGAAAACTGTTGTATCTGTAATTTATTATATTGACGGAAGTTCGAAGTCCGAAGTCCGAAGTCGGAAGCCTGAAGACGGAAAAAATAGCATCCTGACAATAGTTTCTTTAGTATGCAGTAACCG
>CAZRAW010000019.1:0-28792 GCA_964598065.1 uncultured Lentimicrobiaceae bacterium | reverse complement strand
GTAAATTGGAATAAACTATAGAAAGAAGCACGATAGAAATCGCCGGCTTTACCTTTGTCTGCCAACAACACAGGCATGCGTTTGTGCAAGTCGTCAATGTCTTTGGTTTTTTCCAGCACGGAGAATTTCGGACGTGGGTCTTCTTTGTATTCCAATGTATCAAAATCGATGGTGAGGAATTTTTTCTTTCCATCTTCCACAACCTTTTTATAAAAGCCTTGTTTGGTTTTTGAGCCTAACCATTTGTTGTTCAGCATTTTTTGGAGATAGTCCGGAATTTTGAAAGCTTCGTTGGCTTCGTCCTTAGTGGTTTCACGAATATAATCGGCTACATGAACCAGCGTATCAAGACCAACCACGTCGGCTGTTCTGAAAGTTGCTGATTTGGCACGACCAATCACCGGGCCGGTAAGTTTGTCGATTTCGGAAATGGTAAGACCGTATTCTTTTACTTTGTTAAAAAGCTCCATAATGGAGAATGTCCCAACACGGTTGGCGATAAAGGCCGGCGTGTCTTTGGCAAGAACGGGCGTTTTCCCAAGATATCTTCCGGCATAATCTTCGAGGAAAGTCATCACTTCCGGATCGGTATATTTGGAAGGCGTAATTTCAAAAAGTTGCAGGTAACGCGGCGGGTTGAAGAAGTGTGTTCCACAGAAATGTTTTTGAAAATCTTCACTTTTACCTTCGGCCATGGAGTTGATGGAAATTCCCGAAGTATTGGAGGTAACGAGTGTGCCCGGCTTTCGCAGTTTGTCCACCTTTTCAAATACCTGCTGTTTGATGTCGAGACGCTCAATAACTACTTCAATCACCCAATCGCACTCCCTGATTTTGGGCAGGTCATCGTCAAAGTTACCGGTGGTAATGCGTTTTGCGAACGACTTTTTGTAAATGGGTGAGGGTTTGGATTTCAACGCTGCCTGCAATGAATCGTTCACAATCCTGTTTCTGACTGCTTTGTCTTTTAGCGTCAGACCCTTTGCTTTTTCAGCTTCTGTCAGTTCGCGCGGTACAATGTCGATGAGTAAAACCTCAAGGCCAATGTTGGCGAAATGACAAGCAATGCCGGATCCCATAACCCCGGAGCCCAACACTGCAACTTTTTTTATTCTGCGTACCATAATATTTTGATTAGGTTTGTTAATTACTGAATAAGATGTTCATGGTTAATATTATTTTCTATTTTAAATTTCGATAACTGGTTTTCTTCCAACTCAATAACCACCTGCTCTTTGATGATGTCAAAGACTTTAAAAAAAATTTTCATTTCCCTTTCGTCTACTTTGTTCAGAAGTTTCTGGTTGAAATCAAGTACTATTTTTTTGGCGATTTTTCTTCGTATAACACCCTTTTCCGTCAGAAATATTTTAACAACACGCTTGTCTTCGGGCGATATTTTGCGGTAAATACATCCATCTTGTTCCATCTTCTTCAACAGCCGGGTAAGACTCGAATTTTTCATCCCCAACAGTTGGGCAAGCTTAGTGGAAGGCGTTCCTTCACGACTCACATAGGTTAAAATATAGCCGATGGTTTGTGTAATTCCATATTTTGCGGCAATGGAATTATACATTCTTGAAAGGGCCAGTGAAGTTGTCCTGATATAAAATTCAATAGTTTCGTCTAACTTCATTTTAATTTGTTTATTACGCATGCGTACAAAAATAAATCAAAAATAGTTTGCATGCAAACTATTTTTTGAAAAATTAACATTTAGATTAAATCTAAATGTAGTTTTATGCAAACCTTTGCGGTATAACAGCGGTTTTGCAGGGGAATAATCTTTCTTTCGGAAAAAGAGGTGCAGATGCTGTCATTATATCTGTCTGCTTATCTTTGCATCTTAAATTTGAATAAGTGGACTATCAATATTTTCAGTTAAAAAACGGAATTCGCATCATTCACCGGTCTGTTTTGGGGCGTATTGCACATTGCGGTTTGATGGTGGAGACGGGTTCGCGCGACGAGCTGTCGGGCGAAAGCGGTCTGGCACACTTTATTGAACACATGATTTTTAAAGGAACAGAGAAGCGAAAAGCTTTTCATATCATGAGCCGTATTGAAAATGCGGGAGGAGAGCTAAATGCATATACTTCAAAAGAAGAGACTTGTATTTATACCTCTTTTTTGGCTCCCGATTACGAACGGTCGCTGGAAGTCTTTGCCGATGTGGCTTTTCATTCGGTTTTCCCGGAAAAAGAGATGCTGAAAGAAAAGGAGGTTGTGCTGGACGAGATTAATTCCTATAACGACAATCCTGCCGAGCTGATATTTGATGATTTTGAAGACCTCCTGTTTGATGGCCATCCGCTCGGGAGGAATATTCTCGGCGATGAAATGCATGTGAAAGCAATGCACAGGCGGGACATTATCCGTTTTATCGGGCGTAATTATGCCACAAACAAGATGGTGATTGCCTCGGTGGGACAGATTGATTTCAGAAAACTCGTCGGTTTGGTGAAGAAATATTTTGGTGAGATTCCTGCAAAGGAGAATATTACGCAGCGGGAAAAATTCGAAGATTACCAACCCTTACGAAAAGTTGTAAGTAAAGATTCCTACCTTTCGCATTGTATGACAGGCAACGTGGCTTATGCCCGCAGTCATCCGCGCAGGCTGACGCTTGAGTTACTGAATAACCTGCTGGGGGGGTCGGCCATGAATTCACGGCTTAACCTGAACATACGCGAAAAATATGGCTTTGCCTATTCTATTGAATCGATGGTACAGACCTATTCCGATACCGGATTTTTTGGTGTTTATCTCGGAACCGACCAAAAACATTTGCAGAAGAGTCTCGAACTAATACGGAAAGAGTTAAATAAGGTAAGCAGTCAAAAGCTTGGAGGCTTGCAACTTGACCGGGCCAAAAAACAGTTTGTGGGTCAGCTCGCCATGAATTATGAGTCTCCTGTAAACGAGATGCTGGGGATAGCCAAAAACCATCTCTATAATAATAAGGTAAAAACTTTTGATGAAATTGTTGCTTTGACAGAGCGAATTACTGCAGTACAAATGATGGAGGTAGCGGCAGAAATCTTTCATCCGGAACGGCAAAGTACTTTGATCTTTGAAAGCCGCTGAGAGAAGTTTGTTATTTTAACCGGTAAAACCATTCTGAAAAATAGTGCTATGATAGATGAGAAAATATCCGAATACATCGAAAATCACACCTCGGACGAAAACCCGCTGATGGCTGTGCTGAACCGTGAAACCCACCTAAAAACTTTCTATCCCAACATGCTTTCGGGAAAAGTGCAGGGGAAGTTCCTCGAAATGGTGGTGCACATGTTGCAGCCCAAACGTATCCTGGAGATCGGGACATTCACGGGATATTCGGCACTGGCCATGGCCAAAGCGTTGCCTGATGACGGACTTCTTTACACCCTTGATAACAACGAAGAGATAGAAAGTTTTGCCCGCCGGTTTTTTAAGAAATCAGCTTGTGGTGATAAAATCCGTTTTCTTTTGGGCGATGCGCTGGTGCTGATTCCCCAACTGGACGAAATTTTCGACCTGGTCTTTATCGATGCCGAAAAAGCACAATATCTGAACTATTATGAAGCTGCTTTAAAGAAGCTCAGAAAAGGCGGCTTTATCCTGGCCGACAATGTGTTGTGGGGCGGAAAAGCTGTGTATGTGGATAAGAAGCCTGACAAAGAAACCCTCGGTATCCGCGAATTTAATGATTTTGTAAAACAAGACAACCGGGTGGAGCAGGTGATGCTTTCCATTCGCGATGGGCTGTTGCTCATCAGGAAGTTGTAGACTAAATATTATTTTTATGTGCCAGCTAAACAGTCTGTGCTCCCCGTTTCCCTGTTTATTTCTGAGACATCGTGTGCGTTAGCGATGCGAGTGGCGATGTCGTGAGAATCTTTGACGAACGGAGCCGGAACACATAAAGACAGGAAGCTTTAGCAGATTCTCACACCGCTCCAACGCTTTTTACCAGCTCTATGGCGGTTCAGAAATAAACGGGATCATTTTGGCTTTTTTTAGTTGTTTTAAACAGCTTCAATAAGCGTTCAGCACATTAAAATAGTCTTTGACAAAATTATAACACAAAATAATTCCTGTATTTCTCTTACTTTTGCACTCTCAAAAATTTAACAGGCAATGGCTTCTTCCAACTTTGTTGATTATGTAAAAATTTATTGTCTTTCGGGCAACGGTGGTGCCGGTTCCGTACATTTCAGACGCGAAAAGTATATCCCCAAGGGAGGTCCCGATGGTGGCGATGGCGGTAAAGGTGGTGACATCATTATGGTCGGTAATACCCAGTTGTGGACGCTTTTGCATTTGCGGTTTGAGCGTCATCTGCGTGCCGGACATGGCGACCCCGGCGGCGGACAGCGCAGCACGGGCGCCGATGGCGAAGATGTCATTATTGAAGTTCCGTTGGGGACGGTAGCAAAAAATGCGGAGACGGACGAAATAATAGGCGAAATTATGGAAGATGGCGAACGGATTATTTTGCTGAAAGGCGGCCGCGGCGGCCAGGGCAACGATCATTATAAGTCGGCTACCAACCAGACGCCCCGCTATGCCCAGCCCGGCGAAGAAGGTCGCGAAGCCAATATTATTTTTGAATTGAAGGTACTGGCTGATGTTGGCCTTGTGGGCTTTCCCAATGCCGGAAAATCTACACTCCTTTCAGTGGTTTCTGCTGCAAAGCCCGAAATTGCCGATTATCCGTTTACTACCCTTCGCCCCAACCTCGGTATTGTGGCTTACCGCGACCAGCAGTCGTTTATCATGGCCGATATTCCCGGAATTATCGAAGGTGCTCACGAAGGAAAAGGGCTGGGACTGCGCTTTTTACGTCATATCGAACGGAATTCGGTACTGCTGTTTCTTGTGCCTGCCGATGCCGATGATATCAAAAAGGAATACTATGTTCTGCTCAACGAATTGAAACAATATAATCCCGAATTGTTGGATAAACAAAGGGTTCTCGCTGTCTCCAAATCCGATTTGCTTGACCTGGAGTTGATGGATGAGATAAAAAAAGATTTGCCGGATGTTCCGTATGTTTTTATCTCGTCGGTAACGAACACAGGGTTGATAGCGCTGAAAGATTTACTGTGGAAAGCGCTGAACGAAGAGACCTGAGAAGAAAAACAGAGTAAAATGCCACGTTATTTTTTAAAACTAACTTACCGGGGAACGGCTTATCACGGATGGCAAATTCAGAAGAATGCCCATACAGTACAAGCCGAGATGAATGAAAAGATTAGTGTTTTGTGTGGTGAGCCGGTCGATGTAACAGGCTGTGGCCGAACGGATGCCGGCGTTCATGCCCGGAATTTTTATTTGCATTTCGATTTACAGCAACCGCTGACTTTTACGCCTCAGAACTTTGTTTTCAGGCTCAACCGGTTTCTGCCGGAGGATATTTCCGTACTCGGCGCCTGGGAAGTTGCACCGGAAAGGCATGCCCGTTTTGATGCCATCAGCCGGACTTACCGTTACTACATTTCCCGGCAGAAAGATCCTTTTGTGCAGGATACTGCTCTGATTTTTACGGGAAATTTAGATGTGAATGCTATGCAGCAGGCAGCTGGTTATCTGCTGTATTATGAGGACTTCACCAGTTTTTCCAAGTTACATGCACAGACTACTACTAACCTATGCCGGCTGACAGAAGCAGGGTGGGAGCAACGGGAGCAGATGCTGATTTTCACCATCACCGCCAACCGGTTTTTGCGAAATATGGTGCGTGCCATTGTGGGGACGCTGCTCGAAATAGGAAAGGGAAAGCTGAAACCGGAGGACATGAAAACCATTATAGAAGCCGAAGATCGTTGTAAAGCCGGATATTCCGCACCGGCAAAGGGCTTGTTTTTGGAAGAGGTGAGGTACCATTTTGTATTGAAATAGATTATTAATCCGGGTTGCGGATTAGTTAGGTGAGTTACAGAGATTACATCTTCGCTCCAATACACAAGCCCGCCCATGGCTTGCCGCCATGACTGGTTTTTCACCTTTCAACTCTTCCTCCCTTGTTCAGAAATTATGGTAAATAAATCACGCCACAGCAGGAATCCCTGCGGGCGCCGGTGGCTGATGCCAGACAATTGATACGCCCTTCTTTGCGTAATATTCCCATAAAAGCGAAGATGAGGGCTTCTTTGAAGTCTATGATTTGCGCTTCGGGCAAATGAATCGTTTGCGGGCATTCCCTGCGGATGGCTTCAACCAAAAAGCTGTTGTGCGCTCCACCACCGGTAAGCAGGATTTTCTTTGAGGAAGAAGAATCTGTTGCGCTTGCAATTTGATAAGCTATGTGCTTGGCAGCGGTGTAAAGCTTATCTTCCAGTAAGGCCGGAGAATTATCCAGCAGCGGAAGAAAAAATTCCTGAACCTGTTCGTTGCTCAGCGATTTCGGATAAGGCTGTTTATAGAATTCCATGCTGTTCAGTTCGTCAAACAACGTTTTGCTTAATTTTCCCAGCGAAGCTGTCGCACCATTTTTGTCGTATGGTAATCCCATTTGCCGGCTGAGATGGTTAAGCAACTGATTGGCCGGACAAATATCGAAAGCTCGCCGCTGACCATCTTCTTCAAAAGATATGTTGGCAATGCCGCCCAAATTCAGGCAGTAATCAAATTCTGAAAACAGCAGCCTGTCGCCAACGGGCACCAGCGGCGCTCCCTGTCCGCCCAGTAATATATCTTTGTTGCGGAAATTACATACGGTTTCAATACCGGTTACAATGGCAATAGCCTGTCCGTCACCGAGTTGCAAGCTGAATCCTGCTTCAGGTTTGTGAAAAATTGTATGCCCGTGCGAAGCAATAATATCCGGTTTCAAACCATGTTTTTTTAGAAAATCCGAAGCCTGCCCGCCAAGAAATTTTCCATAGGTTACATTGTTCTCCGTAAGTTTCTCCCCGCTGGCGTAAAAGCTCTCCTGCAACAATATTTTCCATTCTTCAGGATAGGGAATGGTTTCGGCAGCTATTATCCGGTAGCTCCGTTTTCCCTCATTTTCGGAGAATTCACAGTAGGCCAAATCAAGTCCGTCAAACGAACTCCCCGACATTATTCCGAGTGCAGTGTATTGCGTCATAGTTACAAGTATTGAATAAGTTTTTCTAATTGCATTCCGCGTGAACCTTTTACAAGAATGTGGGCATTTTTGATAGGATGACTTTGCAGGTATTGCTCCGCTTCTGTGGTGGTGGCAAACTTTTGAAAAAGATTGTCCGGAGCCGTTTTGTAAAAATCTTTTCCAACCAAAATAACCTGTCGGAAATTAGTCTCTTTCAACTTTTCAATAATCTTATTGTGTTCTTCTTTTGCCACTTTACCCAGCTCAAACATATCACCCAGAATGAGTACCGGATTTGAAAACCGGTGTGCAGCGAAGTCGTCAATGGCCAGTGCCATGCTTTCCGGATTCGCATTGTAAGCGTCTAAGATTAGTGTGTTGTCCTGTGTCTGGTAAAGCTGCGAGCGGTTATTTTTAGGCTGATAATTTTTTAGTGTTCCGATAATATCTGATTCGGAAACCCCGAAATACTTTCCTACAGCTATGGCGGCCATGACATTACTGAAGTTGTAACTTCCGTAAAGCTGTGTTTGGATATCCCTATTGCCGGTTTCCCGATGCCAGGTGATATCAATAAACGGTTCGGCTTTTTTAAGACTCCCTTCCACATCGGCTGGCGGTTGGCCGTAGGTAACATTTTGTATTCCTCCTGAAAGTTCCATAAGAAGCAGGTTGTCTTTGTTGACAAACACTGTTCCCGCATTGTTTTTCAAGAATTGATACAGCTCGTTTTTGGCATCGATAACACCCTTAAAATCACCAAATCCCTCCAAATGCGCTTTACCGATATTCGTGATAAGACCGTGGGTGGGCCGGGCTATCCGGCAAAGTTTTGCGATTTCTCCCGGATGGTTGGCGCCCATTTCCACAATGGCCACCTCTGTCTCTTTACGGATGTTCAGCAGTGTCAGCGGAACACCAATGTGGTTGTTGAAGTTTCCCGGTGTGAAGCAGATATTTTTTTTGGAAGAAAGCACGGCGGAACAAAGTTCCTTGGTTGTGGTCTTTCCGTTAGTTCCGGTAATGGCCAGCACGGGGATATCAAACTGCTGCCGGTGAAATTTTGCCAGTTTTTGAAGAATATCCAGAGTATTGTCAACAAGATAAAAACGGGAATCATTTTTTGGTACAAATTCCGGGTCATCCACAATGGCTGCTACCGAACCTTTTTCGATGGCCTCTGCAGCAAACCTGTTGCCGTTAAAATTTTCTCCTGGCAGGGCAAAGAAAAGGCTTCCCTTTTTCAGTTTCCGTGTATCGGTGCTGATATGGGAATTTGCAAGAAACAATGCGTAAATTTTTTTCAAATTTTTCATACACATAAAAAAGGACTGTTTCGACTTCTGAAACAGCCCTTAAAATTATAAAATTCTTTTTAATATTATTTAAACTTTAAACGATATCATCTTTTTCTGCTTTTTGTTTCATTGGGATTTCCCACCCTGCTCATGGCACAACGAAAACCTACTGTTGCCGACGATTCGTCCTCATCCATATAACGTCTGACGCCCGGGCTGAGATAATAAGGCGGATCTTTCCACGAGCCGCCTTTAATAACACGTGATTCGCTGTTTATCAATGAGGTAATACCATATTCGGCAAACCCTTTCCGCTTGGTTTCACTCATGTTGAAATTATCCGGTGGAGCAGCTGTGTTTTGCATCGCTGCCAGCTTACTTTTGTTCAGCGGGACAAGCGGAATACGTCCCAGACTATCTTTTTCGGCAACTTTTCCATCTGCGTCACGTTTTAGCGTTTTAAAACTGCCGCAGCCGTAACATGGGTCAAAATCGGATACTTCCTGAAAGGCAGTAGGACTATACCTGTCCAATACCCATTCACTAACATTCCCGGCCATGTCGTAGAGTCCGAAGTTATTAGGCCCGTAGGAAAAAACTGGTGCCGGAATACTGGCTCCGTCATTCCTGTCACCGGCAACGCCCATGTAATTGCCTCTGCCAATTTTAAAGTTAGCAAGAAATTGTCCGTAATGTCCCTTTTTGTCCGAGCGCAAACCCGTCCCGTTCCAAGGATAGATTCTTCTATCTACCACCCTGTTTTTTACCGTATTGCCTATTAGTCCCAACGCTGCATATTCCCATTCGGCTTCGGTAGGCAAACGGTAACGGGGAAGCAGAATGCTATAATCATGGCGAACTTTACGAACCCCGGTTCCTTTGGAATTCAGACCTTTCTTTCCTTTTTTCACTGCTTCCTGATACTGCCCGGAAAGATAGGCTTCCGTATTAAAACTGTTCTCATCTCTTTGGCTTGTATCATAATTAAGATATCCGGCTTTGATGAGGAGTAGCTCATTTACCCGGTCAGTACGCCACGAAGCATAAGCATTGGCTTGAAGCCAACTTACACCCACCACGGGATAATTGTGATAAGCCGGATGCCTGAAATAGTTCTCCACCAGTGGCTCATTGTAAGTCATTTTATTCAGCCACACTGTAGTGTCGGGAAGCGCTTTCTGAACAACGGCAGGGTAATCCTGTCCGTAAACCCGTTTTAACCAGAAAATATATTCCAGATAGTCGAGATTAGTGACTTCCGTTTCATCCATGTAAAAACTATTCACCGTTACACGGTGCGGGCGGTTATCCCATTCATAAAACGGGGCATCCTCCTCCGTTGCACCCATGATAAAAGTTCCCCCTTCGATAAATACCAGCCCCGGCCCGGTAATTTGTTCTTTTGCACTGGTAACATCAAATCCGCCGTTTTTTGGGTTGTTGTATGCCCACCCTGTTGCACGCGAAATATTTTTTCCCGCCCTGTTGCAGGAAGCCGTAAAAACAAGCATACTGCCAAGTGAGAGAAATACCAAAAAAAGTTTATTGAACTTCAGCATCTTTATTGCCATTAATTTTTTCTTGTTGTATAACTTAACTTCAACGGTTTTTATTGCCTTTATCGTTTAATTTCTTTCCTGTGAAAGATGCAAATGTAATAATTAAGTCAGATTACTACATTTTAACTTGAAATATTATTGCTGAATTCGGAAAACAGATACTCTCTTTCGCAGCCTTTACAGGTTTGCATTAATCCGAAAGAGCAACGTGGGAGTACAAAACTTCATTTTTGCGAACACGCCATCCCGGGAATATTTTTTCATTGAAAGGCCATTTCGGCGTGTGAAGCAATCATCCAGGCATAAGGACAGATACTCGAACAAAGAAACAGACCGCATAAACCGGCCTAAGGTGACATCGATTCCCATTTAATTTTAAACCTTAAATCCGCAGGCTAAATCTATTACAGCACCGAATTGCACGCCATTATTGACAGTGCTCGCTTAAAGCTTCTCACCGTAGCGAGTGCTACGCTTGCGAGGCTTCTTCACTGCGCATGCCAATCCTAACGCACATTTCGGCACTTCATTACGAAGTAGTCTGCGGATATAAAGTTAAACAACTTCAATATGAAAAAATTATGTTTTTACCTTGATCCCCGTGAAATAAAAACCCCGTTTTGGTCGTTTCTATCTAAACATTTATTCCTAATTCAATATATTTGCGATTGAAACGATCTCTATGCTGATTAAAAGACTCACATTTTTTCTACTGCTTTTGGCTATTCCAGTTTGGAGCTATGCTATCGATTTTTCCTTTGGTGACACACTTCAATGGCAGGGTATTCGGCATATAAAAACAGATAACGGTAGCGAATTTCAGCGACTTTCCTTCCGCGATGCATCCTTTACTACACTCGAAGGACTGCCTGTCTTTACAAGGGTCGATCCCGTTTATGCATCACAAGTGAAACTGAAAGCAGGATTATTGAATAAAAAGGTGATGCCTGTGGGTGCTGCGGCTGCACAATGGCTTGAAAGAAAAGGTTTTACAGATACAACCTTTCGCCTTGATGTAAGCCTTTCCATTGCCCGGAAACAACCTTATGCCGTTGTACATTTAATTCCTCTTCGGTGGAATCCGGAGAAGAAACGATACGAAAAACTTCTCTCTTTCCGGGTGAAAATCAGTGTGAAAAAAAAGTCCGTTGTATCGGCATCTTCCAAACAAATGACGCTGTCTAATTCGGTGCTCGCCACCGGGCAATGGTTTAAAATAAAAATTGATAAAAGTGGTATTTATAAGCTGACGTACAATGACTTAAAAAATATGGGCTTTCCCGTAGGCGATAATCCGGCAAATTTTGCGCTCTACGGCAATGGTGGTGGCATATTGCCCGAACAAAACAACCTGCCGCGACCAGCCGGTCTGACGGAAAATCCCATTGAAATTGTGGATGGCAGCGATGGAAGTTTCGATCCGGGCGACTATATTTTGTTTTACGGCGTCGGGCCTGTGGTGTGGAAATATAATACATCGACCGGTTATTTTAATCATCAAAACAATTATTACGATAATTACGCTTATTATTTCCTGACGCCCGGAACACAACCGGGCCTGCGTATTCAGCCGGAAACGGTCTCCGGAACACCGGACAGGGATGTTACCAGCTTTACCGATTATGCTTTTCATGAATTGAACGAGCGTAACCTTGGTGGTACGGGAAGAACCTGGTACGGCGAAGTTTATGATTTTGTAACTAATTATACGTTCAATTTTGATTTTCCGCATGTAATAAAGACGGATAAGGCTTATCTGAAAGCCGTGTTCGCCTCCAAAGCTTTTTCTGCTAACAGATTTTTGATTTATACCAACGGCCAGCTTCAAAAAACGCTGAACATGCTCATCACCGGCAACAGTGGCTATGACGTGGGTAAAGGAGGTAGTACGCAGTTTGAGTTTTACCCTGCAGCGGATAAAATTGCCGTAAAAACGGTTTTTCAACGTAGCTCTTCAGCGTCGGTGGGCTATCTCGACTATATTGAGGTGAATGTTCAGCGTCAGCTAATTTTTGATGGCGGCCAAATGGAATTCCGGAATCTTTTTTCATCGGGAAATGTAGCCCGCTATCATTTACAAACTTCTGAAAAGGTTGAAATCTGGGATGTCTCTCACCCGTTGGCACCTAAAAAAATTATTGGACAACCGGTTTCCGGACAACTGGATTTTAATACGAATATTGCCACGTATAAGGCTTTTGTCGCTTTCGATGGAAGTGATTATTATTCTCCCGTGTTTGTGAAAAAAGTAGAAAACCAAAATTTGCATGCGGTTAAAAACATTGATTATTTAATAGTTGCCTATTATAAGTTTTTGCCGCAGGCACAACGATTGGCCAATTTCCATCGCCAAAAAGATGATATGCGGGTTTTTGTAACCACGCCGCAAAAAATTTACAACGAATTCTCTTCCGGCGCTCAGGATGTAACAGCCATTCGTGATTTTGTCAAACATATTTACGATCAAAGCGATGCGGGAAGAGAAATAAAATATCTCCTGCTCTTCGGCGATGCCTCGTATGATTACAAAAACCGTCTTCCTGACAATACCGATTTTGTTCCCTGCTGGGAGTCTGTCAATTCGCTCAACACTATTAGTTCCATTGCCACGGATGACTATTTCGGCTATTTGGATAATGGCGAAGGTGCGAGCAGTAGCGACAGAGTGGATATCGGTATAGGACGATTCCCCGTGGATACGCCCGAAGAAGCAAAAGATGCTGTGGATAAAAGCATTAGCTACGACTCCAATACGCCGCGAACCATGGGACCATGGCGTAACCGGTTGACTTTTGTAGCTGATGATGGCGACTATAACCTACATTTGAATGATGCCGAAACACTTAGCAAATTCATCAACAGCCGTTATCCGGCTTACGGTCTTAACAAATTGTATCTTGATGCTTTTCCGCAAATTTCAACGCCCAGCGGACAGCGTGCGCCTGCCTTGAATAAGGCCATCAATTCTGCCATCGATGAAGGTACCCTGATTTTTAATTATTCCGGCCATGGAGGCGAAGTTGGTCTGGGTCACGAACGGTTTATGACCATTGCCGATATTGATTCCTGGACCAATATTAACAAACTCACCGTTTTCATTACGGCAACATGCGAATTTACACGCTTCGATGACCCGGAGATCGTTTCGGCAGGCGAACGTGCATTTTTAAATAAAAACGGTGGTGCTATTGCCCTGTTTACCACTACCCGTGCCACTTATGCCAGTGCAAACCTCGCACTCAATATGGCTATTTATAAAAATAATATGTTTGAAAAAGTAAACGGAAAATATCCCCGTTTCGGTGATATAATCATGCACTCAAAAATTCTCGGTGGCAACAACGATAAAAAATTTGTTTTGATAGGCGACCCCGCCCTCAGAATGGATTATCCCAAAGACCTGGCAAAAACTACTTATATTAATGCAAAAGCTGTGGTGGAAGGAGAACCCGATACGTTGAGAGCTTTGTCAAAAGTACGTATTCAGGGCGAAGTTACCAATGATAACGGTCAGAAAATAAATAATTTTAACGGTACCGTTTTTTCCACGGTTTTTGATAAGGAATCTGTTATTTCAACCCTTGGAACAGACCCTGACAGCCCGGTTACCACTTTCAAAATGTGGAACAGCATTTTGTTTAAAGGTGAAGCTGCTATCCATAACGGAACTTTTGACTTTTCTTTCGTGGTTCCTAAAGATATCGCTTACAAATTTGGCAAAGGTCGAATAAGCTATTATTTTGATAACCAGAATACTGATGGCCACGGCTATAGTGAAAATATTGTCGTTGGCGGATATAATAATCAGGCTGCTTCGGATACTGTCGGGCCCAAAATAAGACTTTACATGAACGATACCACTTTTTCTTCCGGCGATGTTACGAATGCCGACCCCGTATTATACGCTCTGCTGAGCGACCAAAGTGGTATTAACACTACAGGCAACGGTATCGGACATAATATTACGGCTGTCTTGGATAACAATCAGGCCCAAAGCTATAATCTGAATGCTTATTATGTGGCGGATAAAGGTAATTTTACCAAAGGAATTGTGAGTTTTCAACTCAAAGGGCTGTCCAAAGGCACCCATATTATTAGTTTGAAAGCATGGGATTTGTATAATAACTCCTCCACGGCTTCACTCTCGTTTGTAGTGGAACCTTCTACAAAACTGGTTATCGAGCATTTGTTGAACCTGCCTAACCCGGTTACCGATGCAACCGATTTTGTATTTGAACATAACCAGGCAGGGCATGTTTTGAAAATAAAGATTGATATCTTTGATTTAGATGGCCGGCTGGTGAAAAGTCTGCAGGAAGTTTTGAAACCCGTTGGATTTTCTTCGGGGAGAATTCACTGGAATTGTACCACAGACACAGGACAAAAAATAAGCCGGGGTATTTACGTCTATCAGTTGCAGGTTACAGCCGCGGATGGAGAGACGAAGTATCTGCGTAACAAACTGGTTTTTATCCGGTAACCGTGTGTTGCACCTGTGAGCGCCCGAAAAAAAACAGAGGGAAATAAAATCATTAATAATAAATCCATTTTTAATTCGTTAGATTTGCATACCATTTTTAAACAAGGTTTTTATGAAGACAAAATTTCTTTTACTTTCCGTATTTGTTTTATTCTTTTTAAACAGTGAAGCACAGAGTTATAGTAATCTCGGAGGTAAGAATAGTGGTGACAGAGTAATTACCACCGCTGTTCCTTTTTTGATGATTGGTCCCGATGGCCGTGCGGGTGGTATGGGAGATGGCGGTGTAGCCACCTCTCCCGACATCAACTCCATGTACTGGAACTCTGCTAAATATGCTTTTATCAAAGACCCTGACGGTTTCTCTATTTCTTATACTCCCTGGTTGCGGAACCTTGTAAACGATATTAACCTCGCTTATGTCTCTTTTTATCATCGTCTTGACGATCGACAGACTATTGCCGTCTCTCTTCGCTATTTTTCACTTGGCTTGATTCAGTTTACCAATGAAAATGGAAACCCTGAAGGAACATACAAACCCAACGAATTTGCGGTGAGTGTGGCTTACGCAAGGAAGTTATCCGATAACCTCGCACTTTCCGTTGACGGACGTTTTATCTATTCCAACCTGACCGCCGGCATTTCAACGGGGGGTGTAGAGAGCACTGCCGGAACATCTGTAGCCGTGGATATTGGCCTCTATTGGCAAAAAGATGTAAACTGGTTCAGCAACTACAATGCACAATTTGCATGGGGTGTTTTTATTTCTAATATCGGAAGCAAAATATCTTATAACAAATCTAATATTCGAAAAGATTTTATCCCGACCAACTTACGCTTTGGTCCGCGGTTGACTATTGATTTGGATGCTTATAATAAGGTTTCATTTAACTTTGATATCAATAAATTGTTGGTGCCAACGCCGCCTGTTTATGCCACTGACTCGCTGGGAAATCCTGTACTGAATCCCGATGGCTCTTATGCCATTGCCAAAGGAATGAATCCTGATGTTGCCGTAATTAAAGGGATGGTTCAGTCGTGGTACGATGCTCCGGGTGGATTTAAAGAAGAGATGCAGGAATTCAGCCTGGCGTTTGGTGCCGAGTATTGGTACAATAATACCTTTGCTGTCAGAGCCGGGTACTTTTACGAAAACAAACATAAAGGCGACCGACAGTATGTTACGCTTGGTGTAGGGCTGCGCTACAACGTATTTGGCCTTGACTTCTCCTACCTGATTCCGACTGTTCCACTGCAGAATCCGCTGGGGAAAACACTCCGGGTTACGCTGCTGTTTAACTTTGGTAATAACAACAATTACGGAAGAAGATAATCCACATAAAATATGTTCCCTTTTCGCATCGGTATCGGCTATGATGTACATGCGCTCACAGAAGGCAGAAAGCTGATGCTGGGTGGTGTTCATATTCCGTTTCCCAAAGGCCTTGCAGGCCATTCAGATGCCGATGTGCTGATTCATGCGTTATGCGATGCTCTGCTTGGCGCAGCTGCACTTGGAGATTTGGGGAACCATTTTCCCGATAAAGATGATAAATTTAAGGATATCAGTAGCCTGTTGTTACTGAAAGAGGTGGATAAAATGATACAAACATCCGGTTACCAGATTGGAAATATCGATGCCATTATAATTGCCCAAAAGCCTAAAATGATACCTTTTATTACCGAAATGCGAAAAACTTTGTCCGGTGTATTGAACATTTCTATTGACCGGATTTCAATAAAAGCTACTTCCACCGAAGGATTGGATTTTGCCGGAAGGGGAGAAGGGATTGCCGCACAGGCGGTGGTGCTGCTGGAAACATCCGAAACAAAATAAATTCCGTTTTTAAATAAAACACCATTATTCTCATTAGCTTTGCGCTTTGTTTCCGGAACAGGGTTTACAATACGGAAAGCCATGAAACAAAAACCGGATTGAAAATAATTTTAAAAAAGTGTTTGGATGAATGCATTTAAGGCTTACGATATCCGTGGCGAATACGGAAAAGAATTGAATAAAGAGATGGTTTATCGTATCGGGTATTTCCTGCCGGAGATTCTTCCCATGAATGAAATCTTCGTGGGGCGCGATATCCGTTTGTCGTCCGACGAAATCTTTGAAGTCCTGGCCGAGGGGCTGACCGATGCCGGTGTGAATGTTACCGATGCAGGTCTGACGACTACACCAATGGTTTACTGGGGAACCGGGAAATATAATTTTGATGCCTCGGTGATGATTACCGCATCGCACAATCCGAAAAACCACAACGGGCTGAAAATTTCAGCTAAGGATGTGTTGCCGGTGGGCTATGATAATGGCCTGAAGGATTTGGAGGAGCTGGTAGAGTCGGATGTAAAAGTAGAGAAAAAAACGAAAGGAGTCGTTCATAAGTTAGACATGAAACCCGATTATCTCGCTTTTCTGAATGAATACAAAAAAGATTATTCCGGTCTTAATCTCGTTATCGACTATTCCAACGGAATGGCTTCGCTTTTTGCCCGGGATTTGTTTGGTAACCGTTATTTGCCGCTGAACGAAAAAGCTGACGGAACTTTTCCCGGTCATGAACCCAATCCGCTGGAACCTGAAAACCAGGAACAAATAAAACAGGCCGTGAAAATGCATAAGGCTGATCTCGGCATTATCTTCGACGGTGATGCCGACCGTGTTATGTTTATTGACGAAAAAGGGCAGTTTATCTCTCCTGATTTGATTATTGCGCTTTTTGCCCATTATTTTTTAAAAGATAACAAACAGCCCGAAAGAGTTGTGCATGACATTCGGACATCCAAGGCTGTGGGCGAATACCTGAAAAAGTTCAATGCCGAAGTAACCATTTGGCGTGTGGGGAGGGCTTATGGTGCTACAAAATTACGCGAAGTGAACGGTATTTATGGCGGTGAGCTGGCCGGCCACTATTATTTCCGAGACTTTTATTTCTCCGATAGCGGACTGCTGGCTTCCTTAATCATGTTGAACATTATTGATGACTTTAAAAAACAGGGGAAATCCGTTTCTACTTTAATTCACGAAATATCTTCGTATGCCAATACCGGAGAAGTAAACTTCCGGATTAGCCGTAAACAGGAAGCCATGAATACGGTGGTTGCTTATTTCAAAAAGCAACAAGCCCCGACGGCTTACTATGATTTTGACGGTTACCGGCTTGAGTTTCCGGAGTGGTGGTTCAACATCCGTCCCTCTAACACGGAGCCTTATCTCCGGTTTTTGGCGGAAGCCAAATCGCAGCAGTTGCTCGACGAAAAGACAAAACAGGTTTATGCACTTCTAAAACCTTTTACCGACTAATGTTTTGAAACGCTTACTCACCATATTGTTGCTGCTTTCTTTTTTTGGCGCTCAGGCACAGGATAAGTATGTATATCCTGATACGTTGAGTAAGAAAAAGCTAACAGTGGTGTTGGGAACGGCAGGCGGATTTTACGTAACTTCTGTTCCTCTACTTTATATTGCCTGGTATAAAGGTTACAAACATACCCGTTTTCACTTTGATGATGATTGGGGCGAATGGATGAAGAAAGACAAAATGGGCCATTTAACCACTTCTTATCAAATGGGTAACTATGGCTACTGGAGCCTGCGTTGGGCGGGGCTAAGTGAAAAAAAAGCTATTTGGTATGGTGGTACCTGGGGGCTTATCTACATGACTACCATCGAGTTTTATGATGGTCTTTCTGCCGAATGGGGCGCGTCGCCCACCGATCTGCTTTTCAATACCATTGGGACAGCCATGTTTATCGGAGAGCAATTTTTGTGGCACGAGCAACGGATACGTCCGAAATTCTCCTACCATCCCACAAAATATGCACAATATCGTCCCGGCTTGCTGGGAGCTACGCCCCTCGAAAGGATAATAAAAGATTATAACGGACAAACTAACTGGCTGTCTGTAAATATCTACTCTTTTCTTAATAAAGACTCCAAATTTCCTCCCTGGCTTAATGTGGCTTTCGGCTATGGCGCCCGCGGCATGGTAGGAGCCTACGGAAACCCTCCTTATTACAAGGGGAAACCCTTGCCGCACTTTAACCGGGTAGCAGAGTTTTATCTGTCGGTAGATATTGGCTGGACACATATTAAAACTCATTCGAAAGTGCTGCGCTTTGTCTTTAAAGCATTAAGCTTTGTGAAAATTCCTGCACCGGCTATTGAGTATGACAAAGAAAATGGATTCCATCTTTATCCACTTTTCTTTTAAAGAAAATTTATGGGCAAAAAAATTATTATTTGGGACTGGAACGGCACGCTGCTTAACGATGTACAAATGTGCGTTAACTGTATGAATGTATTGCTGGAAAAGCGGAATCTTCCCCGCTTGTCGTTCGATACTTACCGGAGTGTTTTCAACTTTCCCGTGCGTGATTACTACGAAAAAATTGGCTTTGATTTTACCTGTGAAGATTTTGAAGTTCCGGCAAAGGAGTTTATGGATTTGTATCATCGGTTCTTGCCTGAGACATCGCTTTTTCCCTGTGCCGGGAAAGTGTTGGCGTATTTTGAAAGAAAAGGTTATCGCCAGCTGATTTTATCGGCTATGGAACATAACAGCCTGCTGAAAACGCTGGAAGAGAAAGGAATCCTGAATTACTTCGATGCCGTTTCCGGAATTGATAATATCTATGCCGGAAGTAAACAGGAGATGGCACGTGCTTTTCTCGACCGCCTCGGCCTGAATAGCCATAATATGGTTTTGGTAGGCGATACGTTACATGACCGGGAAGTTGCACAGGCGCTTGGCATCGATTATCTGCTGGTGGCTGCCGGCCATCAGTCCAAAAGCAGACTGCTGGAGAAAACCGATAAGGTGGTGGACATGCTTTCGGAAACAGCCGAAAATCTGTAAAATAATAATCTTTACTAAAGTATTGTAAAACAATTTGTTTCGTGCAAAACCATCTTGGCTTCTCAAAAAAATATAATAAACAAAGTCAATGGGTTTTGTCATCTAAAAAATTTGTTTAATTTTGCACCCGTAAAGCAGAAAAAAAAATGAAACGTCTTATTATGCATCATCATCATTTGCATCTACACCCACTCAGGTGAACAAGTGATATTGTGCATAAATGTAAAGAATAAATATCAAACCCATCTGAGTAAATCGGATGGGTTTTTTATTGAAAAGCCTTGCCGGTTTACTCATATTAAAACAAAAAAATGAGTAAATTAAAAATTGCTATTCAAAAATCGGGACGCTTAAACGAAGGCTCCCTAAAGTTGCTAAAAGATTGTGGAATTATTATCGACAATGGAAAAGACCAGTTGAAAGCTCCGGCCAGGAATTTTCCGTTGGAGATTTTGTTCCTGCGCAGTTCCGACATTCCGCAATACGTTGAAGATGGCGTAGCTGATGCAGCCATTATCGGCGAAAATGTTTTGATAGAAAAGCCCAAAAAAGTCAGGATTGTACAAGAGCTCGGCTTTTCACGGTGCAGGGTGTCGCTGGCGGTACCCAAAAATACCGATTACACAGGCCCCGAATTTTTCAGGGAAAAGAAAATTGCAACCTCCTATCCGTTTACCTTGCAAAGCTATCTTGATAAAAAGAGTATCCGAGCCGACATTCACGAAATTTCCGGTTCCGTGGAAATTGCCCCTAATATCGGGCTGGCAGATGGGATTTGCGATATTGTGAGTTCGGGAAGCACGTTGTTTAAAAACGGCTTAAAAGAGGTGGAAACTATCCTGAAATCGGAAGCCGTATTGATTCAATCATTAAAAATAAGCCCGTCCGTAAACGACATACTGGAAAAACTACTTTTCAGAATCAGAGCTGTTTTGGAAGCCAAAAACACCAAGTATATCCTGATGAATGTCCCCAATGAAAAAATTAAAGAAGTCTCCCGGTTGTTGCCCGTGCTGAAAAGTCCCACCATACTTCCTTTGGAACAAAAAGGCTGGAGCTCGTTGCACACAGTGATTAAGGAAGAGACATTCTGGGAGGTTATCGACCGGTTAAAAGCTGCCGGAGCAGAAGGTATTTTGGTAATTCCCATTGAAAAGGTAGTTTTATAATCGTAGTAATGAGAAAATACACAAACATACAAAAATCGGAGTGGCCGCGACTGTGCCGTCGCCCGAAACTACAAACCAATACTTTGGATAAACTTGTTAATGAAGTCTTTGAGAGTATAAAGACTTCCGGCGACAGCCGGCTGAAAGCGTACACGCTACGGTTCGACAAGGTTGACTTGAACGAAATAGTTGTTAATGCCGAAGAGTGGCAGTCCGGAATAGAAAAAGTTCCCGAAGCATTAAAAACAGCCATTTCGAGGGCCAAAAGAAACATTGAAATATTTCACAAAGCCCAACAGTCGGCAGGCTTTTCCGTTGAAACCGAAGCCGGGGTAAATTGCTGGCAGGAAAGCCGTCCCATCGAGAAAGTGGGGATTTATATTCCGGGGGGTACGGCACCTTTGTTTTCCACCGTATTGATGCTGGCTGTACCCGCAAAAATTGCCGGTTGCGAAGAGGTTGTGCTTTGCACTCCGCCAGATGCACAGGGCTGTATAGCCCCGGCAATTCTTTATGCTGCCCGGCTGACAGGGGTGGATAAAATCATAAAGGCAGGAGGTATTCAGGCAATTGCGGCACTGACCTACGGCACCGAAAGTGTTCCGAAAGTATATAAAATTTTCGGACCGGGAAATCAATACGTAACTGCCGCCAAACAAAAGGCGCAAACCGAAGGCGTTGCCATTGATTTGCCTGCCGGTCCATCCGAGCTGTTAGTGCTTGCCGATGACTCTGCCAATCCGGCTTTTGTAGCTTCCGACCTGCTTTCGCAGGCCGAACACGGTACCGATAGCCAGGTGGTCTGTGTCTCCAATTCATTTGAATTTTTGGAAGCGGTTGACGATGAAATAGAAAAACAAATTATACTGCTTTCGCGAAAGGATATTGCAAAGGAGTCGCTGAAGAATGCTCGTTTTCTTTTTTCTGCAAATAAGAAAGAAACCATCGGCTTTATCAATGAATATGCTCCCGAACACCTGATTATTGCTGCAAAGGAGGAGGCTTTTTATCTTAGCAACCTTAAAAATGCAGGTTCTGTTTTTTTGGGAAACTATTCTCCCGAGAGTGCGGGCGACTATATCTCAGGCACCAACCATACCCTGCCCACCAATGGGTATGCCCGTAACTACGGCAGTTTGGGCCTCGATGACTTCACCAAAAAAATCAGCTTTCAAAGAATTTCAGCCGCAGGCATGCAAAGCCTTGGCGAAAGTATTGAGATCATGGCAAAAGCCGAAGGCCTGGAAGCACACGCCCGGGCCGCGACACTTAGGTTAAACGCCTTAAAAGAATGAAAAACTGCATTGAAAACAAGAACCTTTCGGGAAAATAAAAGGTACAAGAAAAACAGAATCAGCTTAAGCATCAAAAGAGACATGGAAAAGAAAACAGACATCCAAAAGTTACTTCGGAAAAACGTGGCACGGCTCAGCCGTTATACTTCGGCCAGGGATGAATTTACCGAGCCGGCAGAAATCTGGTTAGACGCCAATGAAAATCCCTTTGAGAACGGGATAAACCGTTATCCCGACCCCCGGCAACGTGAACTGAAAAAAGCCATCGCAAGGCTGAAAAAGGTAAAAAAAGAGCATGTTTTTATCGGCAACGGTAGCGATGAGGTGCTCGATTTGCTTTATCGTGCATTTTGCGAACCTCGTTTGGATAATGTCATTGTTACTGCACCGAGCTATGGCATGTATGAAGTGCTGGCCGAAATTAATGATGTGGATTGCCGTCGGGCGAATCTCAATGCTGATTTTAGCCTGAACACCGATAATATTCTGGTAAAGACAGATGAAAACACCAAACTGATATTCATCTGCTCACCCAACAACCCCACGGGAAACACTTTTGATGTGGGAGCCATCGAGTTTTTGCTGGAAAATACGAAAGCACTTGTGGTGCTGGATGAAGCCTATATCGATTTTTCGGAAAAGCCGGGATTTCTCGGCAAACTGCTACAGTATCCCGGACTAATAATTGTGCAGACGCTTTCCAAAGCGTGGGGAATGGCAGGAATCAGACTGGGACTTGGTTTTGCCTCTGAAGAAATTATTAATGTTTTAGACCGCATTAAACCACCTTACAATATTAACCTTCTTAGTCAGCAACAGGCGCTTACACGCATCGAAAATCGTAAGGAAGTTATTGAACAAATCAAGGTGATTCGAAAAGAAAAACAGAAGATGAAGGAAGCCCTTCAACAATTACCTGCTGTAAAAAAAGTTTTCCCTTCCGATACTAACTTCTTATTAGTTGCAATAAAAAATGCGGGAGATATCTATACAAAGCTAATTGCAAAAGGCATTGTGGTAAGGAACCGAAGCGGCATATTGCATTGTAACGAGTGCTTACGAATTACCATCGGAACGCCGGAAGAAAATACGAGATTGTTGACCGAATTAATAAAAATAACCCAATGAAAAAAATACTTTTTATTGACAGAGATGGCACACTGATTATCGAGCCGCCGGAAGATTTTCAGGTTGACAGCCTTGAGAAGCTGGAGTTTTACCCCGGTGTTTTCCGCTACCTGTCCCAAATTACCGAGACAATGGATTTTGATTTGGTTATGGTAAGCAATCAGGATGGCCTGGGAACAAGTTCGTTTCCTGAGGAGACATTTTTTCCGGTACAGGAAAAGATAATCAAAACACTGAAAAACGAAGGCATTGTTTTTTCGGATATCCTCATTGACAGGAGCTTTCCTGAGGAGCAAGCCCTTACGCGTAAACCCCGTACCGGCCTGTTCACAGAATACCTGACAGGAGATTATGATTTGAAAGATTCCTTTGTTATTGGCGATCGGCTTACCGACATGGAATTGGCAAAAAATCTGGGCTGCAAAGGCATTTTGCTGGCCGGTTCAGACAAATCCGGTTTTGATGCCGAAACCCAGGTCTTGCAAACCGATTCCTGGAAAGAAATCTACCGCTTTTTTCGATTAAGCCACAGGACAGTTAAGCTTAGCCGCAAAACCAAAGAGACCCAAATAGACTTATCTCTTAACCTTGACGGAAAAGGAAACTCACAAATACAAACAGGAATCGGTTTTTTCGATCATATGCTTGAGCAGGTAAGCAGGCATGGTTCCATCGATTTAATTCTCAGTGCGAAAGGCGATCTTGAGGTGGATGAACACCATACCATTGAGGATGTCGCTCTTGTTCTGGGGCAAGCGGTGAAAGAAGCACTTGGTAACAAAAAAGGAATCAGCCGTTACGGGTTTTATGCTCCTATGGACGACAGTCTGGCACACGTGGTTATCGACTTTGGCGGACGAAACTGGCTCGAATGGGAAGCAGGGTTTAAACGGGAACGAATTGGTAACATGCCCACCGAAATGTTCTTTCATTTCTTCAAATCCTTTTCAGATGCTGCCGCTTGTAACCTGCATATCCGGGCGACTGGTACCAACGAGCATCATAAAATAGAAGCCATTTTCAAGGCTTTTGCCCGTGCACTGAAAATGGCCGTTCAGCAAGATATCGACCGTATGACACTTCCGAGCACCAAAGGCGTGCTGGATTGAAAATGATTGCTCAAAAATATTTTATAGTTACCTATTTATTAATAACAAAATGAACATAAGTATTATAGATTACGGTGCCGGAAATGTAAAATCCGTTCAGTTTGCTCTGGAAAGGTTGGGTTACCATGGCACACTCACCGCAGATGCCGGCGAAATATCACACGCCGACAAAGTAATCTTTCCGGGTGTGGGCGAAGCTTCTTCAGCCATGAAAATTCTGCAATCATTCGGTTTGGATAAACTCATCCCAGTACTCAAACAACCGGTATTGGGCATTTGTCTCGGCATGCAGCTCATGTGTACCCGTTCGGAAGAAGGAGATACCGGTTGTTTGGATATTTTCCCTACAGAAAGTCTGGAATTTCCCAACACCTTAAAAGTTCCGCATGTGGGCTGGAATACCCTTTCTCATCTTAAATCACCATTGTTCAAACAAATAGAACCGATGGCTTATGCTTATTTTGTACACAGTTTTTATGTGCCCGTTACGAAATATACCGTGGCTCAAAGTTACTATGGCCTTCCCTTTTCGGCTGCATTGCTAAAAGATAATTTCTACGCTTGCCAGTTTCACCCGGAGAAAAGCAGTAAAATCGGAGAACAAATCCTTAAAAACTTTCTGTCATTATGAGAATTATACCCGCCATGGACATAATTGAAGGCCGCTGTGTGCGCCTTGAACAGGGAGACTATTCCAGAAAGAAAATCTACGACAAAGACCCGTTGGAATATGCCAAAGCTTTAGAAGGCCAAGGTTTTAAGTATTTGCATCTCGTTGACCTTGACGGAGCCAAAGCCGGAAAACTTATAAACTGGAAGATTTTGGAAAAAATCTGTACCCAAACCCGGTTAGAAGTCGATTTTGGGGGAGGCATTAAAGACATGAAATCCCTTTCGCTGGTATTTACCTGTGGTGCCCGGCAGGTAACTGCAGGAAGTATTGCCGTGCGTCAGCCTGACGAAGTGGAAAAATGGCTCGAACAGTTCGGAGCTGAGAAAATTATTCTAGGTGCCGATGTGAAAGACAAAAAAGTGTACATCAACGGCTGGAAAACAGCGACGCAGTGGAATCTTTTTCCTTTTCTGAAATCTTTTGCTGAAAAAGGCATCCGATACGTGGTTTGCACCGATATTTCCCGCGACGGATTGTTGGGAGGAAGCGCTGTGGAACTCTACAAAGAAATCAGAAAAGAATTTCCCGACCTGAAGCTTATCGCCAGCGGAGGTGTCCATTGCGCCGAAGACCTTGATCTGCTGGCTGACGTCGGCCTGGAAGGGGCCATTGTAGGGAAAGCTTTATTGGAAAATAAAATCACCATAAACCAAATCGAACGCTATGTTAGCTAAACGTATTATCCCCTGTCTTGACATAAAAGATGGCAGAACCGTAAAAGGAACAAACTTTATCAGCTTAAAAGATGCCGGCGATCCTGTGGAACTGGCGCATATTTATTCGGAACAGGGAGCCGATGAATTGGTTTTTCTGGACATTACGGCCACCTCCGACAAAAGGAAAACGCTGATTTCGCTTGTGGAGAAAATTGCCCGCGAAATAAGTATTCCTTTCACCGTAGGCGGAGGAATTAGTTGCACCGAAGATGTGAAAGACCTGCTTCGGGCAGGTGCCGACAAGGTCTCCATCAACTCTGCTGCTGTTTTTCGTCCTGAGTTAATCACAG
Source organism: uncultured Lentimicrobiaceae bacterium (assembly GCA_964598065.1). GTDB lineage: Bacteria > Bacteroidota > Bacteroidia > Bacteroidales > F082 > Sulfidibacterium. The sequence continues at coordinate 3,150 of CAZRAW010000019.1, read as the reverse complement.
AACTTGCTGCAAAATTCGGGAAACAATGTATCGTGCTGGCCATTGATGCTAACCTGTTGGATGGTCGTTGGAAAGTATTTACCCTTGGAGGACGGGAAGAAAGCAGGTATGAGCTGTTTGAGTGGGCAAAAGAAGGGGAGAAACTGGGAGCCGGTGAAATTTTGTTTACGGCTATGACCTGCGATGGTACCAAAGATGGATTTGAGTTGGCGGCAAACAAGAAATTAACACAAATGCTTGGTATCCCTGTGATTGCCTCCGGAGGAGCTGGGAAAATTGAACACTTTTCCGAAGTATTCATCCGGGCCGGAGTAGATGCTGCTCTTGCCGCCAGTGTTTTTCACTATGGCGAGATAAAGATAAAAGATTTAAAACTTAAATTGAAACAAGATGGAATTTCCGTTCGAATTTAAAAACAGAGAAATGAAAATAAATTTTGATGAACAAACCGGACTCGTACCGGCCATTATCCAGGACGCCCAAAACAAAACCGTACTCATGCTGGGTTACATGAACCGTGAAGCCGTACAAAAATCGCTGGACACAAAGTTGGTAACTTTTTACAGCCGAAGCCGGAAAGAGCTGTGGACCAAGGGAGAAACCAGCGGCCATTTCCTGCAACTCGTGGATATTCGTCCCGATTGTGATGCCGACACCCTTTTGGTTCAGGCAAACCCCACCGGTCCGGTTTGTCATCTCGGTACCGATACCTGCTGGGGAGAAGATAACCGATTTCAATGCGGCTTCCTGAGCCGGTTAGAAGAAATTATAACCGACCGGAAGACAAATCCTTCCGAAAAATCCTATACCAGTTCTCTGTTTAAAAAGGGTATTAACAAAATTGCGCAAAAAGTGGGTGAAGAGGCCGTAGAGGTGGTGATAGAAGCTAAAGATCAAAACGACAAACTGTTTTTGAATGAGGCGGCCGATTTACTTTTTCATTACCTCATTCTCCTGCAGGCCAAAGATTTTCACTTTCAGGATGTGCTGGAGATATTACGATTGAGAAATAAAAAATAAGTTTTTCCTGTTTTTTCATTTTGGCCTTTGTAACGACTGAAAAATTGTTTTTTCTAAGCATAAGATCGAATTAAATTGGTCTCTTCATGGGGAATAAAACCCCAAAATAATCCCTAATTTTGGCAAAATTTTTCGGAGCATGGTGGAGTTCACCATGTACGGGAAAACAGAGAAAATCGATTTAAAATGAAAAAGAAAAAACAATACGGTCTTCTGATAGCCTTGATTATCTTGTTGGCAGTTGATTGGGCTTTTCGCGGGGTGGGATGGCTTGCGCACAATTTGACCGGAATACGTTTCCTGGCGAATTATTTACTTTCTGCAATAGCATTGTTGGGCCTGCTTTATATACTTGCGTTTATTAGAAAAAAGGCTGTTTTTTGGATTTTTTATTCCCTGCTCATCGTTTTACCTATGCTGTTGCAGGGTAACTACTTCATTGTTTACAAAAATTTTATTTCTCCTGCCGATTTTGCTATATTTGCTGAGTCGCCTCGAATGGTGTTGGGTGTCGGAGCAGCCAATCTGAACTGGTTTTTTCTTTTGGCGGGAACTTTTCTTATCCTTGTTGCCGGGTTTGCATTACAGAAGTATAAACCCCGGAAGAAATGGATTATGTTGCCGGCGGGCGTAATTTTCATTGGGATTTCCATTTTTCTTACCTTATCTTGGTACAGTGTCGATTTCTTCCAGCACAGCGCCATTGCCTTTTACAGCAACCTTACGCAGGAAATTTTATCCGGCAAAGAGCATTCTCTTACAGCACACCGACTAAAACTGTTACCGGTCAGAAAACTCAAGAATCCTCCTAACCTGGTTTTTGTGGTTGGTGAGTCACAGGTGCTTTCCCACATGAGTCTGTATGGTTATCCCCGGCAAACGACGCCTCTGCTTGATTCTTTGTACAAAGCACATAGGATTATTCCTTTTCAAAAGGCTGTTTCTATTGGAAACAGGACACGTTTAAGTGTCCCATATATGCTGTCCGGGTTGCAGGGTCCCGATCCAAAAGGTGCTTTTTTTGAATATCCTTCGATCTTCGATTATGCCAAAGCGGCCGGTTATCACACCTTGTTTTTATCAGCTCAGGATCTTCATTGGGGGAAATTGAATGCTCTCTTTAATGATGGAAGTATTGATCTACTGGAAGATGGAAACTATTTTAGCAGCCATGTTACTGTGCTAAAAGGCGTTGATGATTTGGTTATGCTACCGCATGTATTTCATTTTTTAAAAAAATACGGTTCCCCGTTTTTACTCGTGGTGCAAATGGATGGAAGCCATTATCCTTACAGCGAGCATTCTCCGGATAGTCTGAAAAGATTCCTGCCGGAGAAAAACCCCAACGGTGTTAATGCTTTCGATAATACACTGGTGGTTACTGATATCTATTTGGCCCGGCTTTATGCATTTCTTGCTAAAAATTTCCCACATACTTTTATGTTTTTCACTCCGGATCACGGGCAAAATTTTGGCGGACTCAATGGCCATTTCAATGATAATTTTACCCGGGATGTTTTCCATAATGCACTCATTGCCTTTCCGCCTGTCGGCGATAGCATTGCTTACAACCTCATGATGAAAAAGGAGAACCGGCTTGTCTCCCAATCCGATATTTTTGCTACAATGTTGGATCTTATGAAGATACGGCCACAGTATGTTGTTGATGGAATCTCTTTGCTGGATACGAATAAACGGCGGCGGGTAGTTACCTGTAGCGAGTATATGCCTACTTTCCATAATAATCCGTTGGCCGTGGTGGTTGATTCTGCTATGCAAACCCGGCTCATCGACTTTTCCAGAATGTCGGTTACAGATTCGAGAACAGGTAAAGTTTATCCTTACCGGAAGCTTCCTCTGTGGATACGGAAAGTAATCAATTACCGATTACAACGAAAAGTGCCGGTGAAAGCCTTGCCGGATGCTGGTGAGAGATAAGGATTTTCTTTTAGCGGTTTTTGCAAGGATTTTAGAAAATTATTTTCGGTAGTTTGGTTCTGAGATTCAACGGGTTGAAAATAAGTTTGAATTTTATATCAATTTTTTTCATTAATGGGGTTGTCCCGATAAAATAATTTTTTATTTTTGCCGCTCGAATTTAGGGAAACGTTCATAGGAGAGAGGGGAGTA
>CAZRAW010000018.1:0-28918 GCA_964598065.1 uncultured Lentimicrobiaceae bacterium | reverse complement strand
AAGAGATGGGAAAAACGGCCATGGGACTTCTTCAGGCCATCAAAGACAATCTGGATCCGAAAGGAATTATGAATCCTGGCAATACGTTGGGACTCAAATGATTATCAAAAAACACATCCTATGACAAACGGCAAAACAGAAACGGCAAAGGTTTACATTCTCGTTATTGACGTCGGAACCCAGTCCATCAGGGCTTCACTCATCGATTTGGAAGGAAGCATTTGCGAAATTGAGAAAACACCCATTGAGGCTTACTTTTCCAGCCAACCCGGTTATGCCGAACAAGAGCCGGAATATTTCTATGAAATACTTTGTAAAACAACCCGCTTATTGTTTAAAAACAGCCATATCCTCGTTGAACAAATTAAAGGCATGGCTGTTACCACCCAGCGGAGTACGGTGGTCAACATCGACAAAAACGGTAAGCCGCTGCGTCCGGCCATCATCTGGCTCGACCGGCGCAAGGCAAAAGTTGAAAACTGGCCTAAAGGCATTACCAAAACAGCTTTGAAACTGGCGGGAGTTTATGAATCGGTTGCTTATGCCATCTGCGAAAGCGAAGCCAACTGGATTAGACAAAACCAACCTGAAATATGGGAAAAGACCAATAAATTTTTGCTGCTTTCCGGATTTCTGACTTTTAGGCTGTCCGGGAATTATACAGAATCTACCGGCAACATGGTAGGTTTCTTTCCTTTTGATTACAAAAAACACCGTTATTCCAAACTGAAAGAAATTAACTCCAAAATGTTTCCCATCGAAAGGGAAAAACTGGCGAAACTGATTTATCCGTCTGATAAAATCGGTGAAGTAACGCCAAAAGCTTCGGAACAAACCGGCATCCCGGCAGGACTTCCTATTATTGCTGCAGCTTCGGATAAAGCCTGTGAAGTACTGGGTTCGGGCGTTATTTCTCCGGAGGTGGCTTGTCTGAGTTACGGCACTACCGCCACCATTCAAACGGTCAACGACCATTATCTCGAAGTGGTGCGTATGTTTCCGGCCTATCCCAGCGCCATTCCGCATTACTTCAACACGGAGGTTATGATTTACCGCGGTTTCTGGATGATAAAATGGTTTAAAAACGAATTCGGTTACCGCGAAGTGGAGCGCGCCAAAGAGCTGAACATCGAACCGGAGGAGCTGTTTGATGAGATGATTACGGATATTCCACCCGGTTCCATGGGATTAACGTTGCAGCCTTACTGGTCGCCGGGAGTGAAGCTGCCTGGCATCGAAGCCAAAGGAGCAGTCATCGGCTTTGGCGATGTGCATACACGTGCGCATTTGTACCGGTCTATTCTCGAAGGTATTGCTTATGCGCTGAAAGATGGCGCCATCCGCACGGAGCGTAAAACCGGCGTGAAGATTGAGAAAATCCGGGTTTCGGGAGGCGGTTCACAGAGTAAAAACGCCCTGCAGCTTACCGCTGATATTTTTAACATGAAAGTGGAAAAACCCCACACTTTTGAAACTTCCGCTCTCGGCGCCGCCATCAATGCCGCCGTGGGCTTAAAACTGTATCCCGATTTTAATACCGCCATAAAAAACATGTGTCATATTGGTGAAACTTACACGCCGATTCCGGAAAATGTACGTGTTTACGACCAGCTTTACAACCGTGTTTACAGCAAAATGTACAAGAAGTTGAAGCCGCTTTACAATGATATCAGGGATATTATAAATTATCCGAAAAAATAGCTGAATGTGGCGCTGATATTTCTGGCTAATAAATAAACGTCTTTTTGGAACAAGGTAAACCTCTATTTAATTAAATTCTTTGAGGGTTTTAATAGTCACATTCCCAGCAACAATATTATTATTAATATCAACCCCATTAAAACTTCCTTGAACTTCATGGTCCTTTTGTATTAAATGATACAATTTTACATATATTGACGCCTTCTGTATATAAAATAATCCATTAATTGAAAAATCTAAATCCAAGATTTGTCCTTTGTTAATAACATTTATTTGATCATCTTCAATGATGATTGAATCAATTAAACTAATGATATTATAATGATACTTTTGGATCATTATTCTTAAGTTATATGCAGATTTATCTATAAAAAATTTCAATAAGTATTCACCTGATGTATTACACAATGCCTGTGCATATGGACTTTTTTTCGAAAATAGTAAGGGATTTTTTCTTATATTACTTTCAACTATAATTCTTTTTTTATTTAACTCTTGACAAATAATAGGGTCGAAAACTTTTGTCGATACTTCATGTTCCATGTCTGATTTTAGGCCAATTTTTTTTAAAATTATTTTTCCTGCAATAGCACGATCGTATTTATCTAACCCAGAATAGGTACCCATTAAATAACTCCGTTCACTTGGAGAGGAATTCCCTATAAAAAAAATAAGTTTAGCTCCTTCATTTTTTTTATTCCCAACAAAAGATTTAGTGTCGAAACGTACAAAACCACCATTCTGTGTTATGTTTCCAAAGAATAGATATATTCCTTTTTCACCGGTTTCCTCCTCATAAATATATTTCATTTCTATGTTTTTCCATTGATTATATATTATGACCTGTCCTTTATGTATTTGTTTATCTTCCCCAAAATAGTATGATACATAATAGTAATCTTCGCTATTATTTTTCTGATTCAATAATTCAATTTGTCTTTTTCTTTGTTTCAATAAAAAAAAATCTTCATTTAAGAATTCAAATATATTTTTGTAACCTAAATAATTAAAAAAAACATATTTATATTCCCTACTTAACTTAATAAGTGGTATACCCGATGAAGCCTCTCGAGATTTATTATATAAATATTTTCCATTAACATATCCTTTCATAATCAATTCAAGATCATTTTTCAGATTGGGCTTTTTATCATCATAATTTCCAAATCCATATAATTGAGAATCTTTATAAATATTGCCTATCTTATTCTCTTTTTTAAAATGTTGTATAACCTTATCTAATAAGATATTAAAAGTATCTTTAGTAAGCAATAAAGTCTCTTTGATTTCGGTATTTATTTTATTTTCCATTATTTTCCATTGTTAATATGTGGAATTACAAAGATAAATTAAAATCTGAGGAAAACAAAATTAGGAAAATATTTAAAATAGTTTTGTACCATATTAATCAATAAACAATATGATGCGAAATTTATTCTTATTTTTAATCGTTTTTTATCCTTTCATTTGCTTTTCTCAAGAGATAAATGTAAGCGGAAGTGTCAGCTCTCTTCACCAAGGTTTTTTGCCTGGAGTTGATGTAATTGAAAAAGGTACCACAAATGGCACTACTACTGGCCCTGAAGGGATTTATTCGATAAAGGTTAAAAGTGATGCCATTTTAATATTCTCTAGCATTGGTTTTAAAGCTCAAGAAATAGCTGTTAATGGAAAGGCTGTTATTAATGTGGTTTTGCAAGAGAATCATTCTCAATTGAATGAAATTGTTGTAAAAGGTTTTACCACTATGATAGGTAGGGCCCGTAAGCGCCTAGAATCTATTCAAAGTATACCTGAAAGCGTTACAGGCATTACTGCTAAACAATTTAATGTTACGGGAATACATAATATTGGAAATCTATTAAATCAAATACCGGGAATATCATATGGGGCCTCTCAAGATCCAGGAACTGTAATGATAAGTGTGCGTGGTATTCCACAGATTAGATATGGAGCTTCGCCAATTGCAATAATAGTTGATGGAGTATATTTGCCGTCCCCAGATTTAACCACCGAACCGTTATATGATATAGATCAGATTGAAGTTATTAAAGGTTCTGAAGGTTTGTTTTATGGTAAGAATGCTATCGGAGGTGCAATAGTTATAACCACTAAACAGCCAACTAACGGTCTAAATGGCCATGTGAAAGTTGGGTATGGGAATGGCAATTCAAAGTTAGTGCAAGGAGTTATAAGTGGTTCAATAGTTAATAACAAATCGTATTATCGTGTAGGGGTGACTTACCATAAGTTTGGCGGTCTTATTGAAAATACGTTTTTGCACAAAAAGGTTGATTTTAAAAATGATTTCGATACTAGAGGTGAGTTGAAATTTAGATTAGGAAGTAAAAGTACGCTTTCATTCGCTGAACAATATGAAAATAAACGAGATGGGGCAATGGATTACATAAGTAGTGCATTAAATGCTGACTTCCCAGGAATGTCTCCAAATGTATATAAAGGAACTCCACAAGAAGATGATTTAGGAAAAGGAAGTGTAAAATCTTCAATTACTAGCGCTTCTTTCGAAACTAACTTTAACGGTTCAAGATTGACATCTAACACTTCGTATACAAATATTAAATTGAATTATACAGGAGATTATATTTCACTTAGCCCGGTAGATAATTATGGTCCGCGCCCCATTGCTACTCAAGCAATGTTAAGAGCTTCTAGAACTTTTGATGAAGCGTTACGACTTGTTTCTACAAGACATAGTAAGTTTCAATGGACTCTAGGACTATTTTATCAAAATATTAATTCAAATTGGAACACAGAAGAATATCTTAATCAAGACACTACTGACTTTACTTATGCACATACTACTTTAATCAGATTAACTGAGGCTCATAATTCTTTAAGTTCTCTTGGCCTATTTGGCTTTTTTGAGTATCACATTACTGATAAATTTAATATTTCTGCAGGATTAAGAAACGAGTGGGAAGCACTAGGGAATCATGATCTAATAAGTAGTTCACATAATAAAAACTCTTATAGCGCATTTCAACCGGAAATTTCAACGTCTTATAGTTTTGTTAAGGGCAAAATGCTGTATGCCAGTTTTAGTAGGGGTTTTAGAAGTGGAGGATTTAATCCTGTTAATGTTCCATCTATTGGAATAGCAAAAATAATTAAGCCGGAATTTGCTAATAGTTTTCAAGTTGGAGCAAAAACAAGTTTTTGGAATAGGAGATTTATCCTTAACATAGACTATTTTTATACTATATATGTAAACCAACAGGTATATAGATGGACATATGCTTCTAATAGGACCATATTAGGTACAGTCAATTATGCACAAAGTAAAATTAGAGGTTTTGAAGCAAATGCTAAATTAAGGCTTTCAAAATACTTAGACTTGACAGGTGGAATATCTTTTATCCATTCAAGAATTACCAAGGCATTTGACGTGACTTCAATCGGAAACAAGGTTCCTTTTGCCCCTCAAAGTAGTTTTAATATTGGTATTTTCCCTCACTTTAATTTAGGTAAAAAATCTAAATTTTTAGCTAGTATAGACGTAGAGAATAAAGGGAAAAAATATTGGTTTGCAGACAATTTATACGGTATAAAACAATCGAACGTGTTCCAAGAACCATATACGCTTGTCAATGCAAAAGCAATTTTTGAGTTTAATAATTTTAGCATTGGCGTTTGGGGAAAAAACATTTTTAATGTAAAATATAATGAAGAATGGTGGCCTATGGGAGTTTTTGATGGAAATCCATATGGCGGTCCAATAGGCGATATAAGAAGCCCAAGCGAACCGGCGACTTATGGTTTGCAATTGTCATACAAATTTTAATCTCTATGGATTAAACTCCCCGCCACTGCTTGATCTTTGCGCTAAGACGTAATTCAAACACTCTAAGGAAAGAAAGGTATATTATGAAAAAAGATTAGCTGAAGGAAAGTCAAAAATGGGAACTGTAAATATTACCAGAATATAGAATTAATGGTTTAATAAAAAGCATAATAACAAGTAAACAAGTAAAATATAATGAGAGTAGCAACGGATATTGGAGGAACATTCACCGATTTAGTATGTTTTGAATTTGATGAAAAATCAGGTAAAGCAATGGGTATAAAAGTAGCAAAATCAGATACAACGCCTTCAAACTTTGAAGAAGGAGTACTAGATACTATACAAAAAGCAAATATAGATCTTGAACAAATAGACTTCTTTGCGCATGGCACTACATTAGTGATTAACGCACTAACTGAAAGGAGAGGTTCAAAAACAGCTTTAATTACAACAAAAGGGTTCAGAGATGTATTAGAGATAGCACGTTGCAACCGTCCGGACCTTTTTAATTTTAACTTTATAAAACAGCCCCCTTTTGTGCCAAGATACTTACGTTTTGAGGTAGAAGAAAGGCTAAATTATAAAGGAGAAATAATTAAAGATTTAGATTCTTCTAATTTAGAATCAATTATAGAAAGATGTAAGGAAGAAGGGGTACAGGCATTGGCAGTTTGTCTGTTACATGCTTATAAAAACCCAATTCATGAGATAAGTTTAGTAGAAAAGCTCACTAAATTATTTCCTAATGTAGAGATTATTGCATCTTATCAAATAACACGAGAGTGGAGGGAATACGAACGGACAAATTCTACTGTATTATCTGCGTATGTATTACCTATTGCAAAAAAATACTTAACTAACCTTGAAGAGAAATTGAAGGCAAAAGGGTTAAAAAATGCACCATACATAATGCAATCCAATGGCGGAATCGCTTCTGTAAATGACATAAAAACGAATCCAATTACTATGGTAGAATCAGGACCAGCTAGTGGTGTATTTGGTGCAATTGCTTTAGGAAACGCTATTAATAGAAAAGACTTGATTGTATTAGATATTGGAGGAACTACAGCTAAATGTGCACTTATAGAAAATGGACAAGTTAAAATCACAACCAATTATAAAATTGACCATTCAAAAACCCAAGCAGGATATCCTATTCAAATTCCCGTGATGGATATGGTTGAAATTGGCAACGGTGGCGGCAGCATTGCATGGGTTGATTCCGGTGGTAAAATGCATGTAGGCCCCAAAAGTGCTGGGGCAATGCCCGGACCAGCTGCTTATGGGAAAGGCGGTAAAAACTTAACTGTGACAGATGCTAATGTCATCCTTGGACGTATCCATCAAAATTATTTTTTAGGAGGTGAATTGAAACCAGATTACAAAAGCATTAATGAGGCTGCAGAACCACTTTGTAAGAAAATGAATGCGACTAAGGAAGTTATTGCTAGAGGTATCATTAAAATTGCAAACGCAAATATGATTAATGCTTTAAAACTTATTTCTGTAAATAAGGGACGCGACACTCGTGATTTTACTATGGTAGTTATCGGCGGCGGAGGCGGGTTACATGGTGCTGAATTAGCCCACGAACTCCAAGTTTCAGAACTTATCATCCCACTAAACGCAGGCGTATTTTCAGCATTAGGCATGCTTATGTCAGATATACGACGTGACTACATTCGAACAAATGTAATTACTTTGGTAAAAGAGCAAATGCAAATTATTAAAAATAGCTTTAAAGAAATGGAGGATGAAGCTATTGCCAATTTTAAAATAGACGGACATGAATTACAAGATATAAAATTTACACATTATGCCGACCTGCGTTATGCTGGCCAGGAACATTATGTAAAGGTTTTGCTTACAGATTTTTCTAATAAAACTCCATTAGAAGAAATTATTAATCATTTTCATAAAGAACACAAAAAGCTTTATTCATTCGAACTAGATACATCTGTTGAATTGGTTAATTTTCATCTTGTAGCAGAAATTGAAGTGGAAAAGCCAGGTTTTCCAACGTTAAAAAAAACAGGACGTAAGGTAGAAGATGCACAGTTTAGTAGTCGAGAAGTAGATTTTGATGATTTAGGAAAACACATGACTTCATTCTATCATAGAGATTTGTTAGAGCCTGATATGATAATACAAGGCCCAGCAATAATTTCAGAAAAAGCAACCACAACAGTTGTTACACCAATTAGTGAAGTGAATGTTGATCAGTATGGTAATTTAATTTTAACTCAACAAAAAAGAAAATAATGGATAAATTCACTTTAGAGATAATTCAAGAGGCTCTAGTTGCTGTAGGAGAAGAAATGTTTCAGACATTACAACGAACAAGTATGAGTCCAATCATATATGAATCATTAGATTATGCAGTTGGTATTACAGATGCCAAAGGAGAGCTACTAGCACAAGGAAACGGGGTAACAGCATTTCTAGCTGCATTGGATTCTGCGGTAAGAACAACCCTAAAAAAATATGATAAAAATAATCCTCTAAAAGTTGGAGATGTAATTATTGCCAATACACCTTATATTGGTGGCGGAACTCACTTATCTGACGTTTCTGTAATTTATCCAGTTTTTTTTAATGGAGAATTAGTAGCTTTTACAGTTAATAAGGCACACTGGACAGAACTTGGAGGTACTTTCCCTGGTTCTGTTTCAACAGTGGCCACAGAGATTTACCAAGAAGGCATGCATTTTCCATTTATTAAGATAAAATCTGAAGGAATCATTGATCAGGGAATCATAGATATGATTAAGGTAAATGTCCGTTTACCAGAAAGTACATTGGGGGATTTTTTTGCAAGCGTTGCTGCTGCAGAAGTTGGGGCAAATCGAGTACTCTCAATTATTGAAAAATATGGTCTGGCCTACTATAAAAAAGCAAAAGATTCCCTCTTGGATTATGGAGAGCGAATGTGTATTGAAGCGTTAAAAGATATTCCTAATGGTGTTTATGAAGGGGAGTCTAATATTGAAGACAATGGTTTTGGAGAAGGGCCATTTCCAATTAAAGCTAAAATTACAGTAACGGATACTGAATTTATAACAGACTTCAATGGTTCACACCCGCAAGTAAAAGGTGCGGCAAACTTATCATTTAGCGGGTTAGTTGCGGGATGTAGAAGTTTGTTTAAAGCAATTACCACCCCACATTTAGATGCTAATGGGGGAACATTTAGGCCCATGAAGGTACTTTGTGAACCAGGGACTATTGTTAGCGCTGTTACACCTACGGCTGTTTCAATTTATTATGAAGTGATGGTCACAACCATTGATTTATTATGGAAAATATTAGCCCCTCTTATTCCTGATAAGTTACCCGCCGGTCATTTACGTTCGGTTTGCGCAACTTTTATATCTGGAATACACCCCGATACCAATCAATTTTACATTCAGGCAGGCCCTCTTGCCGGAGGATGGGGGGCTTCGGTGGGCCATGATGGTAATCGCGGCCAATTATCATGTGGCAGTGGAGAATCCTATAATATTCCTATAGAAATCACAGAAATGCGATATGGCTTACAGGTTGAGCAGTACGCATTTCATAATGAAGGAGGTGGGTATGGCGAATTTCAGGGAGGTAACGGACAGTGCCTGGATTATAAAGTTGTTTCAGACGGAGCTTATGTTACTGCTGCCTTTTTAGGTGAAAAGACAAAAACGTGGGGGATGAATAAAGGTCATGATGGTTCTTATAATTATTTTAAAATTATTCGTAAAGATGGTAAAGAAGAACGCCATAGTTTAGGAACTAACATTTATTTGGAAAAAGGAGATATTATTCGCTGTGTCACGGCTACCGGAGGTGGTTATGGCAACCCTGAAAACCGACCTAAAACAAAAGTTTTAATGGATGTAAAAAATGGATACATTAGTAAAGAAGAAGCTAAAGAATTTTATAAAGTAAATTCATAAAAAAATGAAAACAATTAGAGAAATAAAAATAATGTACTTAAACCCTTTAGGATTTGATGCTTATGATACTTTTTTTGCAGAGATGATTAAAGTAAATAAATTTCCAAATACGGAAGTCCATGTGACCTCATTGAATAAAGCTGTAGGTTTAATGGATAATTTAGAATATAGAACATATAACGCTTTGATTGCTTCTGATTTGATGAAAGCGACAAGACAAGCTTCAAAGGAAGGCTTTGATGCTTTAATAATAGGTTGTTTTTATGACCCTTTTTTATTGGATGCTAGAGAAATTTCAGGAGATATGATAGTAGTGGGGCCTAGTCATTCTTCCATAGAAATAGCATTAAAAATATCCAACAAATTTTCAGTGATAATTGGCCAAAAAAAATGGGAGAATGAAATGCATACAACAATTAAAGAATATGGCTACGGGGAACATTTAGCTTCCTTTAGAAATGTATGTATGAACGTTACTGAATTTCAAAAGAATCATGAAGAAACAGAAAACAAATTAATGAATGCTGCAAAATTAGCTATAGAAGAAGATTATGCTGAATCAATAATACTAGGTTGCACTTTAGAATTTAGTTTTTATCAAAAGATACAAGATGAATTAAAAGTTCCGGTTATAGATCCATCACTAGCTGCATTAAAACAAGCGGAACAAGCAGCTATTTTGAAAAAACAATTCGGATGGAAACCTTCTAGAAAATGGAGTTGTGAAGCACCTCCTGAACAAGATGTGAAGCGTTTTGGTTTATTTGAAAAAGAATATCAATTTGGAAACAGGATAGTTGTAAAATAATAATACAATTTTCGTGCTATTTGGTAAAAAAACATTATAAAATACATGAAACTAAAACAATTAATTTATCCTAAAGGAAAAGAGTATTATAATAACAAATTATTATCACATACTAATGCAGGAGTAATAACTACATTTGGTACGGTATTTCTCAAAAAAGGAACAAGAATACCTGAAAATGGGTTTTCTAGACATCCGTTTAATGAAGTGTCTATAATTATTGAAGGATGCATTGAGATGATAAATGAATACGGAACTGTAGGATATTTAAAAAAAGGAACTGCTGTTTACATCAATGCTTTAGAATCTCAAGCAGGAAATGTTTTAGAAGATACGAAACTAATTTATATTTTAAATCAAAAAGCATGAAGGCCATAAGGTTTCATAAATCAGGTAATTCCGAAGTTTTGCAATTTAATGACGTTGATATACTCAAACCAAAGGGGATTGAAGTTTTATTTAAAGTAGAGGCTTTTGCCCAAAACCAGGCTGACATCCATTTCTTTAGTGGAATTCATTATATCATACCAAATTTTCTTTCTCGTATTGGTTCAGAAGCAACAGACTATGTTTTTTATAGTAAGTAATGAGGAAAATATATCTGAGCAGCTCCAAGAGAAACAAAAGGTAATAGGAGGCTCTATTTGTAGTAATTATTTATATGATTTTAATTTTGGGGCTACCATAGCAATATATATAGCTTATTGAATGGCCAAACTACAGAATTCCCAATTCTTTCACCCGTAAGAAACAATGCTAAAATGCTTGCTTGGTAAACAACATTTATCAAGAGATAAGCATCTTAATTTAGTGGGGCTAATACACAGAAGATATGTGTGAAGCGAGTACTGAAATAGTGGCACATGTTCGAGCAGTTTGTTCATTTATCAAACTATCAGCATTTTGATCTGCGAATTGTCAAGGTAAATTATGAGTATTATATAAATAAATTATGGACAAAGAAAATAATGAAAATTGGCCCAGTATAGCCAGCATATGGTTTGGTGGTATTGCAAGTGTGCCAGCTCTTTTAATAGGAAGCACATTAATTGTTTCATTAACATTAACACAAGCAATATTTGCAGCATTTGTTGGATATTCTTTTGTTTTAATTTTTCTTTCACTTTTAAGTATAAAATCAGTAAAATATCGTCTAAATGCAGTGCAATTAGCTGAACGTTCATTTGGATTTACAGGATCAAAGGTTATTGTGGGCCTTATTATTGGAATTGCTTCTATGGCATGGTTTGGTATTCAAACGAACATTGCGGGCTTATCATTCTCTAAAATAATCTTAGAAATATTTAATATTTCATTTTCTGTTAATATCTCTTCTTTACTATGGGGTATTATAATGGTACTAACTGCTGTATTTGGATTCAAATATATAAAATGGTTAAATTTTATAGCTGTACCAAGCATTTTAATTCTAGTTATTTTTAGTCTTATGGTTGCGCTCAAAGGAATATCTCTAAACGATATTTTAGCCTATGAGCCGACAGAAAAAATGCCAATCCTTAAAGCCATTGGTATGGTAATTGGCGTTTTCGCTGTTGGTGGTGTAATCTCACCTGATTATAATCGGTTTGCAAAAACACCTAAAACTGCTGTTGTAGGTTCTGTTGTGGGAATGCTTCCAGCTGCAGTAGCGTTTTTAACCATTGGTGCAGTTTTAGCAATTATAAAATCCACACATGATATAGTTGATATTTTCGCCCAAATTGGATATCCAATTATTACCATGCCTATTCTTATTTTAGCTACATGGACATCTAACGTCATGAGTGCTTATTCTGGAGGATTAGGTTTGAATAGTACTTTTCATTTATCAAAAAGACACAGGCCCATCACCACTCTAATTGTTGGGCTTATTGGCACAATATTAGGAATGTTTGGAATCCTTGATAAATTTACTGATGTGGTCTTTATTTTATCAGCTATGATCCCTCCAATTGCCGGGGTAATTATTTCCGATTATTATTTGGGGAGTCAAAATAAAAGGGAAAAGAGTACATCATTTAATTGGGCAGGGGTTATAGCATGGTTGTTTGGAGTAAGCATAGTATTCCTAACTAAATCAGAAACAAAAAACTTTTTAGGAATAATAGTTTCTGGAATAGTCTATTGGCTTATGAGTTTATTGAATAAAAGAACAACTGTTTTGAAGGATCTCAGCCTCCTTTTTGTCCATTAAGCCAGAATTTATATAATTGTAAACTAAGTCAGTCCTAATAATAGGGGGTCGAAACAATATCAATATAAAAATCCAAACAGCCAAAGCGGGATTCTGTTTCCGTATCCAAACTCGATGTTATCGGCTGCTATGAAGGCGTTTTCAATTCCCTGAATCTGCTTGTTTGATTTATCTTTTCCTCCTATTTCAAATAAATATTTATTATCAATTAAAAAATCACCTTTTTCGGGGTAAGTAACACTGTGGTTTTGAGTTAACTGATTAAGAAAAAATGTTTCTCTCAAATTGCCAATATTGGGTTGGGTGTTCATAAAAGCATACATATAGTTTGTGTTTGACAAAAATATTTTCTCCGGTTTTTGTAGTAAGCTGATACCAAAAGAATCTTTCAGCAATCTTGTTAATATTTCAGCATCTGATAAACCGTTTATATATTCCAGCAAACTGTTTCTTGAAATATTTATTTTTTTTGCCAAAGCGCTAATATTAGGCTTAAATGGAACCGACTGGCTTATAATAAATAATAACTGCTTTATTTTAGGAATTCGCGAAACATCAACCTTACGTAATACAGGCAATTCTATTTCTATAATCATATAAATAATTTCCTCCAATCGTTTATAATACAAAACATCATTGTTTTCCTGAAAAGGGAAGTATCCTGTTTTAAGATATTCATCAAAATACATTAAAGGTTTAAAGTTTTTGCGTATTTTCAATGCTATTTTAATATGATTTGATAAAACATCCGCCAATGATAGTCTTTGTATATCAAGGTTATAACGATATTGCAAAAACTCGCGGAATGAAAGGCCATGCATAGTATAAACCAATGCCCGTCGGCTTAAGTCTGCTCTGGCATTTAGTATTTCCAACAAAGAAGAACCGGTAAAAACAACTTTCAAATGCTGATGATAATCATATATTTTTTTTATTTCAATTGCCCAGTCCGGATATTTGTGAACCTCATCCAGAAAAAGATGTTTACCGCCCTGCGACACAAAATCATCTGCAAAATCAATTAATTTGTGCTGATAAAAATAGGGGTCATCCAACGAAACATACAATGCATCAGTGCTTAACTTGTAGTTTGTTTTAATATACTGGAGTAAAAGCGTGGTTTTGCCCACTCCTCTGGAACCTTTTATTCCGATCAATCTCTGGCCCCAAGGCAAATCCTGCATTATGCTGCGCTGAAAATCCAAGTTTACATTATCAATCAGGGCATTATGTCTTATTCTTAATTGATTCATAATAATAATTGTTTAATATGGTTAACAAAAATAGTATATTTTGTTTAACATATTAAACAATTATCAGGTTTTTTGTTAATCATATCCAACAGTTGTTGACTTTTTACTTATTTATCAATTCGTTGTACCATTGGTGGGCGATTTGTTTTCCGGGCCGTTTAGCGATGAGCTTCCAATTACCTTTATTGAATTTCTTCCAATCCTCAGGCTTCATTTGAATTTGATTACTAATGAAGTCGAATAACCCATTATTATATGAGTTAGGGAGTGCTTCCTGTTTATCCTTTCCGCTCTTCCAGTTCCATCCAACGAAGGGTTTTTTCGTCAATCAGGTTTATCAGTTTCGAAATGCGGGAAGCTGTCTTTTCCAGCTCCTGATAATCCATGGCTCCTGCATTCATGGCCGTTTCCAAAGCAGCTTTTTCGGTTTCTAATTTTTCAATTTCCTTTTCGAGGGCTTCATATTCGCGCTTTTCGTTGAAGGAGAGCTTTTGACGTTTTGGTTTTTCTTTTGTTGCCTGCGGCTTTTTCCCGAGAGATTTCTGTTGTTTGGCTTCTTGTTCTTTCACCTGTTTGTAAGCGGTGTAATCCCCGTAAAAATCTTTAATTTTTCCTTCGCCTTTGAATACAAAGAGGTGGTCGGTGAGCCGGTCCAGAAAATAACGGTCGTGAGAAACGAGGATCAAACAGCCTTTGAAGCCTGTCAGGAAATCTTCTAACTTATTCAATGTGAGGATGTCCAGATCGTTGGTAGGTTCGTCGAGAATCAAAAAATTGGGATTCTTTATCAACACGGTCAGCAGGTACAAGCGTTTTAGCTCGCCTCCGCTAAGCTTGGAAACCGGTGTCTGCTGCATTTTCGGCGGGAACAAAAAGTAATTCAGGAACTGCGAAGCGGTCAGACTTTTTCCTTTGTCTAACGGAATGACTTCGGCAATGTCTTTCACCACTTCGATAACGGTTTTATCCTCTGCAACTTTTAGTCCTTCCTGCGTGTAATAGCCTGTAACCAGCGTTTCGCCTCTTTCGATATCACCGCTGTCGGGCTGTTCCTTTTTTGTCAGAAGGTTTAAAAAGGTGGTTTTCCCCACGCCGTTTTTCCCCAACAGGCCGATACGTTCTCCTTTCTTAAAGATATAGCTGAAGTCATCCACTATTATAATGGGGCCGTATCGTTTATTCACATGTTTCAGCTCCATGATTTTTCCCCCGAGGCGGCTGGCCTTTGTTTCTAACTTCAGCTCCCGTTCAACGATACCGCTTTCGGCTTTTGCCTTGGTTTCATAAAAAGCATCGATACGTGATTTTGATTTATGGGTGCGGGCTTTGGGCATGCGCCGTATCCATTCCAATTCTTTTTTCATAAGTTTGCCGGCTTTGTCAATTTCTGTTCTGTCGGCTTCTATGCGGAGTGCTTTTTTCTCAAGAAACCAGGCATAGTTTCCGTTGTGCAGAAAAACCTGGCCATGAGTGAGTTCCAAAATATGATTGCAAACGCGGTCGAGAAAATAGCGGTCGTGGGTAACCATAAACAGGGTAACATCCGAAGCTGACAGATATTTCTCTAACCATTCGATCATGTCGATGTCGAGATGGTTGGTGGGTTCATCCAGCAACAGCAGTTCGGGCCGGTCGAGTAGCGTCAGTGCGAGGGCCAGCCGTTTGTTTTGTCCGCCGGAAAGGGTTTCCGTTTTCTGTTGCAGGTCGGTGATTTCGAAACGGCTCAGCATTTCCATCATGCGCCGGTCGTAATCCCAGGCTTCGAATTTGTCCATCAGGTTGGTGGCTTCTATCAGCCTATTCCTGTTTCCTGTCGTGTCGTTGTCGGCCTGTTTTTCCAAAGCTGCTTCATAACTTCGGATGATATTTTGAATTTCCGAATCGTGGGTTTTAATCAGCTCTTCGATGGTAATGCCCTGTTCAAACAGTGGCAGTTGTTCGAGATAACCTGTCCGGAGTCCATCGTGGAAGATAAAATTTCCGCTGTCGGCCACATCTTCACCTGTCAGAATTTTGAACAACGTGGATTTTCCCGTCCCGTTGTCGGCAATCAGTGCCATTTTATCCCCTTTGTGCAGCCCAAAGGTGATCTCTTCAAAGAGTACTTTGTCACCGTAAGTTTTGGAAAGTTTGTCAACCGAGAGAAGGTTCATAAGGAGCAAATCATTTCGTAAGCACAAATCCGCAAACCGGTATGCAGAATTTTTCCGGCAAAGGTAGCGTATTAAGGAGTAATTATCATTAAAT
This sequence comes from uncultured Lentimicrobiaceae bacterium, assembly GCA_964598065.1. Lineage (GTDB taxonomy): Bacteria > Bacteroidota > Bacteroidia > Bacteroidales > F082 > Sulfidibacterium. The sequence continues at coordinate 12,981 of CAZRAW010000018.1, read as the reverse complement.
TTGGAGCAAAGAAGAAAAGCAAGTTAAGGTTTGAAAAAAATAATGAACCATGAAAATACTATCTGTTGAAAAAATTCGCGAAGCTGATGCTTACACTATTGCCAATGAACCCATTGCGGATATTGACCTTATGGAACGTGCGGCAGGACAACTCTTTGGCTGGATAGCCAAAAGAATGGACAGCAAGCACCGGTTTTTTGTGTTTGCCGGACTGGGCAACAACGGTGGCGATGGCATGGCTTTGTCGCGTCTGTTAACGGAGGCCGGATATGAGGTAAACGTTTATGTCGTTAGATATTCCGCTAAAACCTCAGACAGTTTTCAGAAAAATTACGACCGTTTTGAAGCGATAGCCAAAAAAATGCTGTACAATTTGAAAGAGAACGATCCGTTTCCTGAAATTTCGGCGAGGGATATCGTGGTGGATGCGCTTTTCGGTTCGGGCTTAACACGACCGGTGAAAGGCTTTCCGGGTGAAATTATCAGGCAGATGAACGCGAGTCCTGCAACGAAGATCGCCATCGACATTCCTTCCGGTTTGTTTGCGGACACTTCTTCAAAGGGAGCAGATGGTGAAATTGTCCGGGCTGATTATACGCTGAGTTTTCAATTTCCGAAACTAACTTTTCTACTGCCTGAAAATGATGTTTTTACGGGTAGCTGGCATGTACTTGACATCGGTCTGCATCCCGATTTTATTAAAAGTGTCCCGGTCAAAAACTTTTATTCCACCCGGCAGGATGTGGCTGCTATATTGAAACCGCGCAAGAAATTCTCTCACAAAGGCACTTATGGTCATGCGCTGCTCATTGCCGGAAGCTACGGGAAAATGGGGGCAGCCATTCTCGCTGCTCATGCGGCATTACGATCGGGTGTCGGCCTGTTGCACGTACACATTCCCAAAGTGGGCTACTCCATTATGCAAACCGCCCTGCCGGAAGCCATGCTGAGCATCGACCGCTATGAGAATTATTTTTCTGACATTCCTGAACTTTCCATGTACAATGCCATTGGCATAGGTCCCGGACTGGGAACGCAGCATCAATCGCAAATGGCGCTGAAGCTTTTGATTCAGCAGTATCCCCGACCCATGGTGCTGGATGCCGATGCTTTAAACATTCTGGCTGAAAACAAGACCTGGCTGGCTTTTCTTCCCGCCTATTCCATTTTGACGCCTCATCCCAAAGAGTTTGAACGGCTGGCCGGCAAGTGGAAAGATGATTTTGAGCGGCTGAAAAAACAACGGAAATTTGCTGAAAAATTCCAGCTGGTTGTAGTACTCAAAGGTGCATATACCAGCATTTGTACGCCACGAGGGGATTGTTATTTCAACTCAACAGGCAATCCGGGAATGGCTACTGCCGGCAGTGGCGATGTGCTTACGGGTATCCTGACATCTCTACTGGCGCAGGGTTATGCCTCAATGGAAGCAGCGATTTTTGGTGTTTATCTGCATGGACTGGCAGGCGATATTGCTGCCGGAAAACTGAGTGAAGAGGCTATGATTGCCGGTGATATCAGCGCAAATCTCGGAAAGGCGTTTAAGAAGTTGTATTAATTCAATTCAGGAAGTGTACATGTTTTCTTTCTACGATTGGAAAACAAGGGGTTGCAACTACGAAAACAAACAATATGTCCACTTCATTTTATTATTGGAACTGAACATAACAAGGGGTTGCAACCCCTTGTTATGTCGCAGGAATGATTTTATAAATATAACAAGGGGTTGGCAACCCCTTGTTATATTTCTTCTGTTTCCACAATCTTTGCCAGCAGGTCGGCGTAAGGAACCATTAGGTATTTTTTTGATTCAAATTCAAACTCGGTGCCGGAAAATTTCTTGTAAAAAACCGTGTCGCCAACTATAATTCCCGGATTTTCAACGTTTCCGATGGCCACCACTTTGGCATACTGTGGCTTTTCTTTGGCGGTATCGGGAATGATGATCCCCGCAGCGGTTTTTTGTTCTTCTTTTCCTTCGGTAATGTCCAATAAAACATTTTCGTTCAATGGCTGTAACTCTTTCATCTTTTTCTGTTTTTAAGATTAATATTTATTTTTCTAATGAATTCCTAATAAAGTATTGATACGGTTTTTGTCGAAGCCGACAATAATTTCGCCGTTGATATCCGTTTGCGGCACTCCCTGTTGTCCGCTGCGGGCTACCATGGCTTCGGCAGCCTTTTGATCTTTTGATACATCCACATCGCGGAAGCGGATACCATTCTTTTTCAAATAAGTCTTTAGCGTGTTGCACCAGCTGCATGTCGGAGTGGAGTAAACCGTAACTCGTTTTTGCGGCGTGTCGTCGCTATTGGCAGTCGTTGACGAGTAAAACGAATTCTCAAAAAGTGAGTGGTAAAAATTTTCGTCGTTGCAACCTTTAACGGTCTTGACAAAGTTTTTCCCTTCAAACACCAACAACGAGGGAGCAGAAGTAACCGAATAGATGGGATGAATATCCCGGACGGAAGTAACATCGGCGGCAGCCACATTCACGCCTTTCACTTTTCTTAGTGCGCTTTCGATGCTCTTATAGCTGCATTCGCTGGCTTCCGAACCTTTTTTGTAAAGCAATATGTAATTCGTTTTTTTCTCGTCTAAAATTCCCAACATTTCAGTAAGCGAATCAATCTCTCTTAATGCCATATTCATATTCCTTTTTTGTTTTTGCAGGTATATCAATTAACATGCCATTTCCTTTAATCTTTATTGTGGTATGACTATTTTACAGATATGACAAATTTTCACGATAGTGTCGTCAGTAGATAAAAGGAAGCACCTTTTTGGTTTGTTCCATGTATTGTAGGTATCGCCAAATTGTTTGACGAGACCTTTTTCTTCATACGACATCTTCAAAATCAAAGTAATGATCAGAAGTAAAAGAATGCTCAGCCGGAGTATGCTGAAATAGTCGTTGACCAAAGGAATAAGCGTAACAGCTTGTGCCAGTAGGGTGTCGGATAAGCCGGTATGGTCCGCCGGTGATGAGTATAGCGCCAGCTTTTGGCGTGGGCGTGATGTTGACATTGTGCGTTCCGGTCACAAAAATGGCGTGTAGTGCGGGGAAAATACCGGTGCCTTCCAGCAAAATGCCATCCCAGCTTTTGGAGATCACCGGCGCGCTGAGCCCCAGAAAGGCGAGGCGCCCCAATTGAACGGTTGACAGCAGGTAAGGATATATTTTTTCTTTGAACATGGTTATCTTTCCTGAAAAAGCCGGCTCCCGAACTTTTAATATTAAGTGCAGGTAGAGAAAAAGTTATTTTCCCGAAGCCGGCAGACAAAAATAAGGATAATGGTGATAAAAAAGAAAACTCTGTTTACACCCCGGGATTTTTCGTTCGGTAGTATTGACAGGTAATGAAGAAAAGTGTAATTTTGTTTTTTAAAATCCGTTGGCTATGAGTGATTATTTGGTGGATATTCCCGGACAGTTTTATTCGGATTCAGAAGGAAAACCTTTTGAAAAATGTGTGGTATGCGGAAAGAATCTTTTGGAAGAAGGAACACATTATGTTATTGAAAAGGCCATGAAAAATTATGAAGGCTATGAATTCAGCTCCACGGTTTTTGAATATGCTATGTGCCTGGATTGTTATCAGAAGATGCAAACGGACATGTCGGAAGAATCCATGCAAAACCTGCAGAAATATTATCAGGATATCATGGCGTCCCGCGGAGGCCAGCCCATGATGATTGATATGCAGACATTTGATTTAAACCAATGGCTTTCCAAATGCTTTTTTAAGGAAAAGCCGGTGAACGAAATGAAGGAATATCAGCTCATTGGCCAGTTTAGCGGAAATCATTTGGTAATGAATACGCCGCCCATGGCCATTGGCGAGGAGGTGATGGAAGAGATGGCGGAGTTGCTTTCGGAGAAAACCCGCGGTGAGATGGACCGATTTCGTGAAGAGTTTCTCGGCCCCCCTCCTGAAATTGAGGAGCTGATTTACGGACGAAAGCTTTTACTTATTTAATCAATTTCATTATCTCAAAATGATATTTAGCCGAAATCTGCGGGTAAGGATAAGGGGGTAAAATCAAATACTTTTTTTAACTTCGCAGACAGAAAAATATTGGTTTAATGATCTACGTAGCCCTGGTAAATCCGTTTCCGGTTATTTCCGATGCCTTGATGGCTTTGCTAAAAGATTCCGATGATATTGTAATTGTGGGGCCTTATGAGGCATTGGATGATTTAATAAAAAACCCGCCGCAACTGCCGGTACATGTAGCTTTGACAGTGGCTTATACCGTTTCAGAAAAAATTATTGATGACATAAAACTTTTTTTGCAACATTTCCCCAAGGCCAAACAACTGATTCTTTCGATGTTTAATGATGAGAAATTTATTTTGCGAACCATCAAAGCGGGAGCCAAGGGACATCTCGGCAGCGACGCTAACCGCTCGGAAATTCTGGAGGCCATTTATTCCCTGCGCAACGGCTATGAATTTTACGCCAAAAGTATTACCGATATTTTGTTGCATAGTTATCTTTCCGACCAGAAAATCGGTCCGGTGGAGAAGGAGAACAAGCTTAAACACTTGTCGGCGAGAGAATTGGAAGTTTTTAAATTGTTTGCTGAGGGTATGTCGAACCGGCACATTGCCGAGAAGTTGTTTATCAGCGTGCGTACCGTGGAAACGCACAAAAACAATATTATGAAAAAAATTGAATTGAAAACCACTGTTGACCTTGTGAAATTCGCTATCAAGAATAATATTATTCAGATTGACTAAGTGCCTAAAGTGAACTAAAGTTTGGTATTTATTTCAGACGAACTTCTCAATAAGTTCCACCAGTCTGCTGGAATAACCCATTTCGTTGTCGTACCAGGCCACCACTTTTACCAGTTTGTTTTTATCGCCCAAAACGGCGGTCAGGTTAGCATCAAAGATAGCTGAGTGGGTGTTTCCGATGATGTCGGCTGACACGATGGGGTCTTCGGTATATTGCAGAATACCTTTCAACCTGCCTTCGGCAGCTTCTTTAAAAGCGGCGTTGATTTCTTCCACGCTGGTGGATTTTCGCAAGGTACAAGTCAGGTCGGTAAGTGAGCCATCCGGAACGGGTACACGGATTCCGGCGCCACCGAGGTTATTTTTCAAGTGAGGAAATATTTTAGTGGAAGCTTTTGCTGCTCCGGTGGTTGTCGGAACGATGGAGTAGGCAGCAGCCCGTCCGCGACGCCAGTCTTTGTGCGGGCCGTCCACAATATTCTGGTCTTTGGTGTAAGAATGAATTGTGGTCATAAATCCTTTCTCAATGCCCCATTTTTCGTCAAGAATCATGATGAGCGGAGCCACATTGTTAGTAGTGCATGAAGCATTGGAGATAATCACATCTTTTTTGTCAATGATTTCGTCATTGACTCCCAAAACGACATACTTCACATCGTCGCATTCACCTTCTGCCGGAGCGGAGATAATAACTTTGCGGGCGCCCGATTTTTCCACATGTTTTATGGCTTCATCTCTATCCACAAATTGTCCGGTGGATTCGATGACTACATCAATGTTCAACTCTTTCCAGGGAAGTTTGGCGGGGTCCGGTTGGTTTAATACAAGAATTTTTTTGCCGTTTACATAAATGTGGCCTCCGTTGTGTTCCACGGTTCCTTCAAACTGCCGCTGAACGGAATCGTATTTTAACAAATGAGCCAGGTTGGCGGCATCGGTGAGGTCGTTGATCGCTACCACTTCCATATTGTCTTTTTTCTGAATGTTTCTTAATGTGATGCGCCCGATGCGTCCGAAACCGTTGATGGCAATGCGTATTTTTGACATGTTTTTAAGCTGTAATTGTATCTGGCAAATTTATTAAACTGTGGAAACAAGCAGGGATAATTGATGAATAAATTCCAATAAATAGTCTGTTAGCCTGGTAAAAACAGAACCCACCCGGTTTTGATAGTCCTGCCGTTGCAGGCCATAGGGATTGTGACGAAATAAACTGACAGTTTCGGCTTGTTCTTTTGTGCTTTTTCTTCGTTGCAAAAGTTTTAAATAAACAGTGGCTATTCGCAACGTTTGCGCCTTGAAAACCCGCAAAATTCCTTCGTCGATTCCCGTCACTTTATTCCGTCACAAACCCATAGTAAACAAATTAATCAGAAGTTTTTAGTTCTCAGGATTTGCAGTGTTGCCAACAAGGCCCAAATCACCGTAATCATCCGTGTAGCCGTATAGGTTATCCAGCTTGACGCCATAGATTTTCTTCAGCCGGTTCCTCTTCAGCTTCAGGGTAGGGGAGAGTTCGCCTGTTTCGGTGGACCATTCGCGGCAGGTAAGGGCAAACTTTTTGATCTGCCGGTGGCGACCTAAAGTTTTGTTTATCCTGTCCACTTCTTCCTGGTAACGAGCAAGCACTTTGGGATGATGGACCAATTCGGTGTTGTCTCGAAATTTCACTTTATTTTTAAAACACCAGCCATGCAGATAATGGAAATTGGGGCTGATGATGGCTGCTGCAAACTTCTCACCCTCGCCCACCACGAGAATCTGCTCAATAAGCGGGGACTCTTTAAAAACATTTTCAACGATTTGCGGGGCTACATATTTCCCGGTAGAGAGTTTAAAAATTTCTTTTTTCCTGTCGGTAATCCACAACACTCCGTTTTCAATTTTACCGATATCGCCGGTATGAAACCATCCCTCTTCATCGATAACATCTTTTGTTCTGTCAGGGTCTTTATAATAACCAATCATGAGATTATGACCCTTCATTAATATCTCCCCATCTTCGGCAATCTTCACTTCCACATTTTCCAATACCGGACCGACGCTGCCTGCCTGCATGGTTGGATACTCTCTATAGTTCACAGAGATAACCGGGGAAGTTTCTGTTAGACCGTAGCCTTGGGCTACTTTAATTCCCACGGCGCTAAAAAGGCGGGCTAACCTTGGCTGCAGGGCAGCCCCTCCCGAAATTACAACCTTCAGCTCACCTCCGAGCGCTTCCTGCCATTTGCTGAAAATCAGTTTTCTCGCAATGCTCAGCTTTTTGTCGTACAGCGAACTGCGCCTGGACGGGTCATCTTCGTACTGAACGCCAAGTTTTACAGCCCAGTCAAAAAGCCAGCGTTTGATGCCTTTCAGCTCTTTGCCTTTTAGCATTATCTTATCAAAAAGTTTTTCCAAAACTCTCGGTACGGAGGCAAAGCCGTGCGGATGCACTTCTCTCAGGTTTTCTCCAATGGTATCAATGCTTTCCACGTAATAGACACTCAGCCCTTTGGCCTGAACAAGGTAGTTCACCATCCTTTCCAGAACATGGCATAAGGGCAAAAAACTCAGCCAACGGTCGCCTGCATCCACATCCAACAGATTACGTGTATCCATAACATTACTCATAAAATTTTCGTGGGTGAGCATAACGCCTTTGGAGCGACCGGTGGTTCCCGACGTGTAAATAATGGAAAGCAGGTCGTCTTTCGAAATGCTATCTTTTATTTTTGTAAGCTCGTTTTCATATTTTTCTTTATTCTTTTTGCCCAGCTCCACAATTTCGCCCCAGTGAGGAACGCCATCTACTTTATCGTAAGTAAATATTTTTTCGATTTTCGGCACTTCATCAGCCAGTGGCTTAATTTTGTCATAATATTCTTTGGAAGATAAAATAGCCAGCCGGGCGTCCGAATGTTCCAGGATATACCGATGTTCTCCCCGGCCGATATTAGGATAAACCGGGACGTGGACAACACCGATTTGCCCCATTCCCATGTCGGCGAAGTTCCATTCGGGACGGTTGTTGGAGATAGTCAGGATTTTATCCCCCTTTTTGAAACCCATGGTCAGTAATCCATAGCTGAAATTATCGACCATCTCTTTATACTCATCCGTGCTAAAGTCCTCCCACCGTCCGTTTCTCTTAATGGAAAGCGCTACTTTGTAATTATGTTTTTTTACGTTTTGGTCGAGAATGTCAAAATTTCTTTCAAGTTTCATTGGTAAAAATTTTAGATTGATATTGTGAATGATATGTGTAAAAATAGACTATAAGTTTGAATTTTTCAAAGTTTTTTTATTTTGCTTTAAAGGTCCAGGTAAATCGAAATTCGGAAACCTGGTCGCCTGCCTCATCGATTCCAATAGATGTGATGGTAACCGTTTGTCCTTCTCCTGTTTCGAGTGTTTCTTTTACGGCCGCACTAATAGCTTCCCCATTGTTGCAGGTAAAGATAACTTTGCTGCGGGCTTTTTTTGTAAAATTGGCATTCATGTCAAAAACCAGCATGGAAACCGGTCCGGGTGCAGCTATGACCTCTGCAATGGCCATAGCCCCCGAAGAAAGCTCTGCTGCCATGGCCTGAACGGCAAAGTATGTCGAATGAAAAGGATTTTTTGTCAGCCAATTGTATGGTACCGAAACACTGGCACGTTTTTCATTTAGTTCGACGATCCGAAGACCATTCAAAAAGCCCATGGGCATGTATTTTATGAAAAATAATTTCAAGCGAAAGGCATTGTTTGCCAGTCTTCTGAAATCTTTGGTTTTTACCATATCTGTTAACTGCTATTTTAAAAAAATTGAGGGGCAGATTAAAATGACCTACCCCTCAGGATATTAACTAAAAATTATATTGATTGGCATCAATCAGTTGATCGGCTATTTTTCTGCGGGCTTCTTTTACATTCACCGGATTAACTTTGGTGAAACGTTTCATTCCCATAAGCATGCCGGCTTGTTCGTCACCTTCGGCGAAGGAGTTAACGGCATCAATACCGTTTTTGTTGATGCGATAAGCAGAATCGTACAGGAAGACATCGAGAATGTCTTTGTAAATAGCCAATTTCTTTTCGTCGTACATGCCGGACAGTTTTTCCACACGCAGCAGGGTTGATTCGGCTGCATAGGTGTACATTAGCATATCTGCAATGTTCATCATAATTTCCTGTTCGTTTTGGAATGTTGTGGTATATTTCTGCAAGGCGGCGCCGGCCACCATCAAAATGGCTTTTTTGAAATTCACAATTAGTTTGTGTTTTGTTTCAAAATAATCCACAGAAGTGCTGCCGAAATCGGGAATGCCCATCAGTTCTTTACCTACGGCTTTGGCGGGCGTCAGCAGGTCAATTTCGCCTTTCATACCTCTTTTCACCAGTTCGCCAACGGCTACCATACGGTTTATTTCGTTAGTTCCTTCAAAAATCCGGTTGATTCTTGAATCGCGGTAAGCACGTTCTACCACAGTTTCAGCAGAGTATCCCATACCCCCAAAAATCTGAACACCTTCGTCCACTACATAATCCAGTGCTTCGGAGCCGAAAACTTTTGAAATGGATGCTTCGATGGCGTACTGGCGAATACCTTCGATGGAAGCACGACCTTTATCCATGCCGCCTGCAATCAACGATTCAATAGCGTCGTCGATATTCTGGCTGATACGGTAGGTCAGCGATTCGGTAGCGAATGTTCGGATAACCATCTCGGCCAGTTTGGTTTTGATGGCGCCAAAATTGGCAATGGCAGTACCAAATTGCTTTCTTTCGTTGGCGTACTGTACACTTGCGCTGATGGTGGCTTTGGAGGCGCCGGTAGTGGCGGCGGCCAGTTTGATACGTCCGAGGTTCAGGATATACAAAGCAATTTTAAATCCTGTGTTCCGTTCGCCAAGGAGGTTTTCTGCAGGTATCTCTGCGTTGTCGAAGAAAATCTGAATAGTGGAAGAGCCACGGATTCCCATCTTGTCTTCTTCTGCGCCGAAGGTAAAGCCGGACGTATTGCGTTCTACGATAAAAGCGCTCAGATTTTTGTCGTCATCAATTTTGGCATAAACAATGAATAAATCGGCAATACCTCCATTGGTAATCCACATTTTTCCACCATTCAGGATGTAATGTTTTCCATCTTCGCTGAGGATGGCTTTTGTTTTACCACTGTTGGGGTCAGAACCGGCTTCAGGTTCGGTAAGTGCATAAGCACCAATGTATTCGCCCGAAGCTAACTTAGGTAAATATTTTTGTTTTTGCTCTTTGGTTCCAAAATAAAGAATAGGAAGTGTTCCGATACCGGTGTGTGCCGAATAAGCGACGGCAAAACTAAAACCTTTACCCATTTCTTCCACCGTAAGCATGGAAGTAACAAAACTCTGGCCGAAGCCTTCATATTCTTCGGGAATGGAAATTCCCAGCAAACCCAGTTCGCCGGCATCTTTCAATAATTTGGTCAGGAGTTTGTTGTCATGGCGCTCTAATTGTTCCACATTGGGCAATATCTGCGTTTCTGTAAAATCACGGCAGGTTTGTGCCATCATTTGCTGCTCTTCGTTAAATTCTTCGGGAATAAAAATATCGGCAGCTTCTGTTTCCCTGATTAGAAATTCACCGCCTTTCAATACTTCATTGTCTGACATGATATTATAATTTGATAGATGAATAATTCAATTTTAAAAAATAGCACAACAGATCACGAGTCGCTGTGCATTAGTTTGTTATAACATTTCGTAAATACCGGCTGCTCCCTGTCCCGTACCGACACACATGGTTACCATACCGTATTTTTTGTTGCGGCGTTTTAGTTCGTTAAGAATCTGAACCGTCAGTTTGGCGCCGGTACATCCCAGAGGGTGTCCCAGGGCAATAGCTCCGCCGTTCACATTCAAAATATCCGGATTGATACCCACTTCTTTCACCACTGCCATAGACTGGGTTGCAAAAGCTTCATTCAGTTCGATGAGGTCCATGTCGTCTAATTTCATGCCTGCATGTTTCAGTACTTTCGGAATAGCTTTCATTGGAGCCACGCCCATTTTATAGGGTTCAACACCGGTTACCTGATAGTCAATCAAGCGAGCGACAGGGGTAAGGTTGTAACGTTTCAGGACTTTTTCGGAAACCACCAGAACAAAGGCGGCGCCATCGGACATTTGTGAGGAGTTGCCGGCGGTGGAAACACCATCAACAGCAAAAGCAGGTCTCAGATGGGATAGTCCCTCCTTGGTAGTTCCTCTTCTCGGTCCTTCGTCCGTGTCAAAAATTTTCACACGGGTTTTCATCTCCCCGTCTTCAACATAATTTTCCTTAACGGTAACAGGAACGATTTGATCTTTGAAATAGCCTTTGTCGATGGCATTTATTGCTTTTGCATATGAGTTGGCTGCAAATTCATCGAGATCATCTCGTTTCAAATCATATTCGCGGGCCACCATTTCGGAGGTTAAGCCCATACTGAGATACCAGTTGGGATTGGTTTTGGCCACTTCCGGGTTAGGAACCAGCCGCCAGCCGCCCATATTAATCATCGACATGGTTTCGGCGCCGCCGGCCACAATCACATCGGCAATACCGGCACTGATTTTGGCAGAAGCAATGGCAATGGATTCAATGCCTGATGAGCAAAAACGATTAACGGTAGATCCGGGTACATCCACAGTATCCAAGGCCATCAGCGAAAGCAAACGTCCCATATTCATTCCTGTTTCAGCTTCAGGGAAAGCATTTCCGACTACAATGTCGTCAATTTCCGATTTTTCAATTTGTGGAAAGTCATTCAACAAATGTCTGATGACCGTTACTGCAATATCATCGGGACGTGTAAAACGCAGTGTCCCCCGCGGGGCTTTGCCGATTGCCGAACGATATCCACCTACTATATATGCATTCATGATTTTAAATTTTTCTGATTAAAATTGATTTAATTTAGTTTCTAAGGATTTTACCTTTGGTAATCAGGCTGTTAATACGCTCCAGCGTTTTACGCTGCATACAAAGCTCCATAAAGGCTTTTCTTTCCAAATTGAGCAGATATTGTTCCGAAACTTCGGTAAGCGCTTGCGAAATCTCACCGCCAGCCATAACCCAGCCCAATTTTTCGGCAATCAACCCATCGTGTTCCGACATATAATGTCCGGTTTTAAAGCCATCGGAACCCACGTAAACCATACCAAGCACCTCTTTACCCAGTACTTTGACGTCGTTCCTCGGAGCAGGTTGTGAATAGCCCTTATCAGCCATCTCAATGGCAACCTTTTTGGCGTAAGCCAGTTGATGTGCGCGACTGACGATGACTTCGTCAACACCCGTGCGGAGGTAACCCAAATCGAAGGCTTCGTAAGCCGAAGTAGAAACTTTGGCCTGTCCAATGCTCAGGTAACGGTTCAGGAAAGCGTTGGTACGGATATCGCCGGGTTTCAGCTCATCGCCAAGACGAAGGGCAAACTCTTTGGTTCCGCCACCGCCGGGAATCAGACCTACACCAAATTCAACCAAACCCATGTAAGTTTCGGCATGGGCGATTACTTTGTCGCTGTGCATACACACTTCGCAACCACCACCGAGAGCCATCCCGTGAGGAGCGGCAATAACGGGAATGGAGGAGTAACGCAAACGCATGGTGGTTTTCTGAAACCACTGTACGGCGAGGTCCAGATCTTCCCATTCCTGCTCAACGGCCAGCATATAAATCATGCCCACATTGGCTCCGGCTGAGAAATGCTCGCCTTCATTGGAGATTACCAAAGCTTTGTAATCGGCTTCGGCCATGTCAACGGCTTTATTTAAACCCTCCAGCGTGCCCTGACCAATGGTATTCATTTTTGAGTGGAATTCCACATTCAAAACGCCATCGCCCAAATCGAATATGCTTACGTCGTTGTTTTTCCAAACCACATTAGTGTTACGCATCAGTGCCAGCGAAAGTTTATCCTCTTGTCCGGGAACTTCTTTGTAGGCTTTTGTTTTCAGGTCGTAATAATATTTCCTGCCTTCTTTAACAGAGAAAAAAGAGGGGATGCCGGCATCCAGCATATCATAAACCCATTGCGCGGGTTTTTTGTCTGCTTCTTCCATGGCTTTTATCGTTTCGGCTACGCCAAGAGAATCCCAAGTATCGAAAGGCCCCAGTTTCCAGCCAAATCCTGCATTCAGGGCATCATCAACTTTGTATATGTCTTCTGTAATTTCAGGAATACGGTTGGATGTAAATTGGAATAAACTATAGAAAGAAGCACGATAGAAATCGCCGGCTTTACCTT
>CAZRAW010000017.1:0-29378 GCA_964598065.1 uncultured Lentimicrobiaceae bacterium | reverse complement strand
TTTTAGATTAAGTTCGTTTCGGAAGATTCGTATTTTTGTTTTACTTTTACTACTTAAAAAGATTGATAAAAAATTTATTATGGACCTGACAACTAAATATCTCGGAATAGAATTGAAAAATCCTATCATAATAGGAGCCAGTAATCTGGTTACGGATACCAAGATGCTTCAATCGCTGGAAGAAGCGGGGGCCGCAGCTTTTGTTTACAAATCATTATTTGAAGAGCAAATTAACCTGGAAAATCTTCAGATGCAGGAAGATATGGACGAATATGCAAATCGCCATGCCGAAATGATCAGCATTTTTCCACAGGGTATTTATAAGGCCGGGCCGGATGAATTTCTGATGCATTTTAAAGAAGCCCGAAAAGTCATCAGCGTCCCGCTTATTGCCAGTCTGAATGCCGTTTTTGATGACACCTGGTATGAGTGGGCGAAGAAACTCGAAAATGCCGGCGCCGATGCGCTGGAATTGAATTTCTACAACAACCCGCGCGAATTTGATATGGAAGGTCGGGCCATTATTAATGAAGAGTTGGATGTGATTGCCGGCGTTAAAAAAGCTGTGAATATTCCTGTCAGCGTCAAACTAAGTCCCTTCTATACCAACCCGTTGTATGTGTTTAATGAGATGGACAAAAGAGGTGTTGACGGACTGGTTCTGTTTAACCGCCTGTTTCAGCCCGATATCAACATCAAAAGCGAAAAAATGAATTTCCCGTACAACCTGAGCAGCGAGGAGGACAATCGTTTGCCACTTCGCTATGCCGGCATGCTGTATGGCCAGCTTAAATGCGATGTTTGTGCCAATACAGGAATTTTTACAGGCGGAGATGTTATCAAGATGATTCTCGCAGGCGCCAATTCCGTACAGGTGGTGAGTACAATTTACAAAAATGGTCCGCAGCAAATCGAAAAAATTCTGGAAGACCTGGAAATCTGGATGGCCAACAAACAGTATAACAACCTAAACGAATTCAGAGGAAAACTTTCCATGAAAAATGTGAAGGATCCATTTGCTTACCGACGGGCACAATATGTGGACATTCTTATGCGATCGGATGAGATTTTCAAGCAGTATCCCATCATTTAAGAAACAGTTGGATTAAAATATTTTTCAAACACAAAAGCCATTCTGAAAAAATGGTTTTCTGTACTCGTACCCGTTATCTGTAATCATCGATTAACGAATGTCCGATTTAGGAAGTTAATCACAATAATTCACAGAATTATTACTCTCTGTCCTGAAAATTTTCGGGACGACTAAGATGACTAATGGCTATGATTTTCCATATTGCTCCCCATTATCCGTCACGCATTCATCTTGTTTAAAACGAGATGAGAAATATGAGTTAATTGGTTTTAAAACGGTATTTCAACGCCTGTAATTCGGTATTGGCTTTTTCAATTTTTTGTTTCAGGCCGGCTTTGTAAGTTTTGAGCTTTGTCCGAATGACTTTGTCTTCCACAGCAAGCATTTGTGCGGCCAGAATAGCGGCATTGAGTGCGTTGTTAATGCCTACCGTTGCCACGGGAATTCCGGGAGGCATTTGTACGATAGCAAGCAGTGCATCCATGCCATCCAGTGTGGCGCTGATGGGAACACCGATAACAGGAATGACTGTTGAGGCGGCAATAACCCCCGGCAGGTGAGCAGCCATACCGGCGCCGGCAATAATAACTTGCAAACTACGTGTTTCGGCACTTCTGGCAAAGGCTTCTACCGCTTCCGGGGTGCGGTGTGCCGAAAGCGCATTCATCTCGAACGGAATCTCCATCTCGTCGAAAAACAGCGCTGCTTTTTCCATGATTTTCAAATCGGAAGTGCTTCCCATTATGATACTTATGCGGGGAATCATAGGCTTTTTGTTTTTTCACAAAAGTAATAATATTCTGAATGTAAAGCTCATCTTATACGCCGACGCACTTTCAGGAATCAATTTGCATGTAATTGAGATGCTTCACTACCGTTCAGCATGACAAATAGAGTTTATAAATGTGGTTAGTCAATAGTTAATATCTTATCATTTTCATTTGCTATTTACTTCCATTCAACATCCAACATTCATCACTCTATCCGCTGCCAAAAAATATTTTTCATAAGAAAAAGTAAAAAATATCATTGAAATATTATCTTTGTAAGCTATATAAATTTATTATTTACAATGGCAACAATTACAGTCCTCGACAAGGTTTTTGAATCGTATATTCCCCATGAAAAAATTGAAGCGGCCATAGAAAAAATGGTTATTGAGATGGAGCCCAACCTGGCCGACAAAAACCCGTTATTTCTGGTGATTTTGAACGGTGCGTTTATGTTTGCAGGCGACTTGTTTAAAAAACTGCATTTCCCGGCAGAAATTTCATTTATCAAATTTGTCTCCTATTCGGGGACGCAGTCAACAGGTCATGTGCGACAGCTTATCGGGCTTGATGAATCCCTTGAAGGACGTACGGTAGTATTGGTGGAAGACATTGTGGATACGGGTATCAGCATGGAAAAAGTTCTGGAATATCTGAGTGATAAGAAAATCAAAGAGCTGCGTATTGCTACGCTTCTTTTTAAGCCTAATTCCTATCAAAAACATTTTAAAATCGATTATATTGGATTGGAAATTCCCAATGATTTTATCATAGGCTATGGCCTTGATTACAATGGCCAGGCCCGCAACCTGAAAGATATTTACAAAATCGTTCATTAACCTAAAACCTAATAATAATGTTAAATATTGCACTCTTTGGCCCACCGGGGGTAGGCAAGGGAACACAGTCGAAAAAACTTCTTGAGAAGTACAACCTGACTTACATCTCAACCGGCGACATGCTCCGTTCGGAAATAGCAGCAGGCTCTGATTTGGGCATGAAAGCCAAATCTATTATTGAGCAGGGAGACCTTGTGGATGACGAACTGATTATCCAGCTTATTGAGAAAAAGCTTAAAACCAATCCCGATTCAAAAGGTATTTTGTTTGATGGTTTCCCCCGGACTACTGTTCAGGCCTATATCCTGGAAGGGTTGATGCTCAAACTAAATTCCTCGCTTAACTGCATGATCAGCTTGGAAGTCCCGGAAAAAGAGCTTATTAAACGTCTTTTGATGAGAGCCAAAGTTTACGGTCGTTCAGATGATAACTTAGAGGTAATAAAAAACAGACTGAAAGAATACGAAAATAAAACAAAACCGGTTGCCGATTTTTACGCCAAAAAGAACAAATACTATTCTCTTAACGGAATTGGTGAGATTGATGATATCTTCCAAAATATTGTTGAAATCGTTGAACGGACAAAATCGGTCTCGCAAACGAACATTGTACTGCTTGGGAAACCGGGAGCAGGGAAAGGAACTCAGGGTAATTTGCTGGCCAAAGAGTTCGGCCTGATATATATCTCCACGGGAAAAATGATGCGTCAGGAAATTAAAGAGGGAACAGAAATAGGAAAACTGGCCAAACCTTATATGGACAAAGGCGAAATTGTTCCTGATGCGATTCCCATCCAGCTTATCGAACGCAGAATCAATGAAAATCCGGATGCTAACGGCTTTATTTTTAAGGGGTTTCCAAGAACATTAATTCAGGCTTACATTCTTGATGGTTTACTCAAACGGGTGAATATGTCGGTTTCGGCCATGATTGATATGAAAATCTCAACTTTAGAAGCTTTGAAACGTCTTTCGGCACGGGGACGTACGGAAAAAGCACGCCCTTACGATGGTAGTATCGAACTGATTGTGCATCGTCTGGAACAATATAAAGAAAAAACCAATCCGGTTATCGATTATTACAAAAATCAGGGGAAATATTTCTCTATCCGTGCAGAAAGAGATGAAAAAGAGGTCTTTAAAAACTTGGAGGAAAAAGTTACCAATATATTTCACGACTCTTACTAAGGTTAAAAGCTTGTAGATGAATGGGTTATCAAGCTATTACTGAAATTTCAGACAAAAAGCCTAGAAACAAAAAAAGCTGTCCGCGAGAAGTGAACAGCTTTTTTTAACATTATCTTTTATTCAGGCCTTGTAAAAACCTTTTTCTTCGGCTACTTTTAAAGCATTGTAAATACCCTTTTTATTGATAATTCTGATTCCGGCAGCCGAAACCATCAGAGTAACCCATTTGTCGGTTTCGGGAACATAAAACCGTTTAGTCTGAAGGTTGGGATGAAATTTTCTTTTGGTTTTAATATGTGAGTGAGAAACGTTATTTCCGGTAATCACCTTTTTTCCTGTTATCTGACAAATTCTTGACATTGTTGCGCTTTTTATCGTGTTCAAAAAATGGAGTGCAAAGAACGGAATATTTTTTTAATTTTTCAAATGTTTCTGAAAAATTTTCTTCGTCAGTCTGATCTACCGTTTAATTACTGTATCACAATTCGTTAGATGCTATTTTTATTTGATAAGTCAAATAAAAAAACATCCGTGAAACTGAATATTTACCGTTCGCCATACATCTCTTCATAATATTTTTGGTAATTACCTGAGGTAACATTGTCGAGCCATTGCTTATTATTGAGATACCAGTCCACTGTTTTCTCAATACCTTCTTCAAACTGCAGGGATGGTTTCCAGTTCAGTTCACGCTGCAATTTGGATGAGTCGATAGCGTAACGCAAATCGTGACCTGCACGGTCGGTAACAAAAGTAATCAGTTTATCAGAAGTTCCCGGTTTGCGTCCCAGCTTTTTATCCACCACTTTGCAAAGCACTTTTATCAGGTCTATATTCCGCCACTCGTTGTGTCCGCCGATATTAAAAGTTTCACCATCCGGACCTTTATGATAAATTACATCAATGGCAGCAGCATGATCCTCAACATACAGCCAGTCGCGAACATTAACTCCTTTGCCATACACCGGAAGCGGTTTGTTATGCCTAATATTATTGATAAACAACGGAATAAGTTTTTCAGGAAACTGATTAGGGCCATAATTATTGGAACAATTTGAAATAATGAAGGGCAAACCGAAGGTGTCGTGATAAGCCCTTACAAAATGGTCGGAGCTGGCTTTGGATGCCGAGTAAGGACTGTGTGGATCGTAGCGGGTTTCTTCGGTAAAGTAACCTTCATTCCCCAACGCACCGTAAACCTCATCGGTAGAGACATGATAAAAACGTTTTCCTTCCGGATGGTTTTTCCAAATGGCCCGTGCAGCATTCAGCAGGTTGACCGTTCCCACCACGTTGGTTACCACAAATTCGTTGGGATTGGAAATAGAGCGGTCCACATGCGACTCGGCAGCAAGATGAATAATGCCATCAAACTGCTCCTTTTGAAACAGCTCACTGATGAAAGCATCATCGGTGATATCACCCAGCACAAAATGATAATTGGGTTTTTTATCCACATCTTTCAGGTTTTCCAGATTTCCGGCATAGGTCAGTTTGTCGAGATTATAAATTTCATAATCCGGATATTTGTTGACAAACAGCCGCACAACATGCGAGCCGATAAAACCGGCACCTCCGGTAATCAGTATTTTTTTCATTTTATTTTTTTATCTTTCAACAATCTATTTATTTTCAGCGCGGTAGGCCTGCTCCCACTTCCAGGCAGATGCCACCATCTCATCCAGTCCTTTTTCAGCTTTCCAACCCAGCTCTGTATTGGAAAATGAAGGATCGGCCCACACCCGGACAATGTCGCCTTCGCGCCGGCCTACAATTTTATAATTCAATTTCAGTCCTGAAACTTTTTCAAAAACATGAATCACCTCCAGTACCGAATAACCTTTTCCCGTACCGAGGTTAAAGACTTCAAAAACTTTTTTCATTTTGTTTTGAATCATTCGATTCACAGCCACTACATGTGCTTTGGCGAGGTCAACCACATGGATATAATCGCGAATAGGCGTTCCATCGGGTGTAGGATAATCATTGCCGAAAACTTTCAGATGGTTGCGGATGCCGATGGCCGTTTGTGTAATAAAAGGAACCAGGTTGTTGGGAACGCCAGGTGGCAACTCCCCTATCAAAGCCGTTTCGTGGGCACCGATGGGATTAAAATAACGCAGGGCAATGCCGTGAATATCAGATACCCTGATGATGTCCTGAATAATTTCTTCCGAAATTTGTTTTGTATTGCCGTAAGGCGATTCGGCCTTTTTTATGGGCGCTTTTTCCGAAACGGGAAGTGTATCGGGCTGTCCGTAAACTGTGCACGAAGAGGAAAAAACAAAATTCTTAATGTCGTTTTCCTTCATACTTTCCAGAATATTCATCAGCGAAACCAGATTGTTCCGGTAGTACATCAAAGGTTTTTCCACCGATTCGCCTACCGCTTTGAAGGCGGCAAAATGAATTACGCCCATTATGTCGTTATTTCGTTTAAAGAAATCAGCGGTTTTCCCGCGATCGCTCAGATCGAACACTTCCAAAACCGGTCGGACGCCGGTAATTTTTTCAATTTTATCGATAATTCCGGCACTCGAATTGGAAAGGTTATCTACAATAAGCACCTCAAAACCTTTGTTTTGCAGTTCGACTACCGTATGGGAGCCGATATATCCGGTTCCGCCCGTAACAAGAATTTTCATAGTTTAATCATTTAAAATGAAGAGTAAAAATACGATGATTTCGGTATAAAAACAGGTAATGTCAAGTGTTGTTTTCCTTTTCCCGAACTGAAATTATAATTTTCTCACTTTGCCGTTTTCAAGCAGATATTTTTCATGGCTTTCAGGACATTCTGCCACATTGTTTTCATCAAATTTAAGACGATGGCCATATTCGCTCATCCAGCCGGTTTGCCTAGCCGGGTTTCCTACCACCAGTGCGTAAGGCAAAACCTCTTTGGTAACAACAGCACCGGCACCGATAAAAGCAAATTCTCCAATGTTGTGCCCACAGACAATCGTTGCGTTAGCGCCGATGGATGCGCCCCTCCGCACAATGGTTTCGGTGTATTGTCCGCGCCGGTTTACGTTGCTGCGAGGATTTGTTACATTGGTAAAGACCATGGAAGGCCCGAGGAAAACATCGTCCTCACAGATAACACCCGTGTAAATGGAAACGTTGTTCTGCACTTTTACATTTTTGCCAAGCACCACATCCGGCGAAACCACCACGTTCTGACCGAGATTACAGTTTTCTCCTAACTTACAGCCGTTCATAAGGTGTGAAAAATGCCAGATTTTAGTCCCTTTCCCAATTTCGCAACCTTCGTCAATAACAGCCGTTTCGTGGGCAAAATATTTTTTATTCATGGTTATTTGTTTTTGTGCATAAATTCTAAAACCGCGCCGGCAATAACTTCCTGAATTTCCGGCGTCAACTCCGTATGAATGGGCAACGACATTACCGACCGGCTCAGTGCTTCCGTTACCGGAAAATCACCTTCGCCGTAACGCTTATCGCGGTAAGCTTTTTGCAAATGCAACGGTACCGGATAATAAACAGCCGAAGCAATGTCGCGTTCAGAAAGAAATCCCATCAGCGCTTTCCGGTCAATATCTTGCAACACCATAGTGTATTGATGAAAAACATGCGAAGTAAAAAACGCCTTGGCCGGTGTCTTTATTTTTTGGCAACCGGCGAAAGCCTCGTTATAAAATGCGGCTGCTTTTTGGCGGGCAGCGGCATATTCGTCCAGATGCATTAATTTGACATCCAAAATAGCTGCCTGCAACGTATCAAGACGCGAATTAACTCCAACGTAATCATGGTAATACCTGACTTTCATACCATGGTTGGCCAGCATACGCAGTCTTTCGGCAAGGGCATCATCGTTGGTGAAGACCGCTCCGCCATCGCCGTAAGCGCCGAGATTTTTTGATGGGAAAAACGACGTACAGCCAATAGTGCCGATGGTTCCGGCTTTTTGAGTTTTGCCGTTTTCAGGGTTTGTAAAATCGGCGCCTAAAGCCTGCGCTGTATCTTCTACAACAAACAGGTCGTGTTCACGGACAATTTCCATAATCTGCTGCATATCCGCCGTCTGTCCGAACAGATGCACAGGTATAATGGCTTTTGTGCGCGGGGTGATGGCTTTTTTAACCGCTTCGGGATCGATGTTGTAAGTGTCGGGAAGCACATCCACCAACACAGGTGTCAGTTTCAGTAATGCAATGACTTCGGCAGTAGCAATAAAAGTAAAAGAGGTGGTAATCACCTCGTCGCCTGGTTGCAATTCAAGCGCCATAAGCGCCAGCTGCAAGGCATCAGTACCATTGCCGCAGGTAATCACATGCTTCACCTGTAGATAATCTTCGAGATGTTTTTGAAAACGTTTTACGGCAGGGCCATTGATAAAAGCCGTGCTCTCCAACACTTCCCTGATAGCTTCATCTATTTGGGGTTTAATTTTTCGATACTGACCGTAGAGGTCAACCATGGGGTATTTCATGTTTTTACACTCTAAATCTGTTTTTTGTTAACATGCAATTCCTGAAAGAAGAATTATTTATTAGCCACAAAAATAGGGAAAAAGAGGGAATGGGGAATACAACACTTACACCACCGGCAACGAAAAGGAGAAAGTTGTTCCTTCTCCAGGCCGGCTTTCAATATGCAATTTCCCGTTGTTAAGCTGTATAAACTCTTTCACCACAATCAGGCCCAGGCCGGTACCTTTTTCTTTCCGGGTTCCAAGTCGCGACTCTATTTTCTCTTTTTCTTTCAGGATCGTATGTATATCCTTATCGGTGAGCCCCATCCCCTGATCCGAAATACTAATTTTTACAACTTTTTCCTGTTTAACAGCTGATACATGTACCACACTGTCGGGGTTGGAAAATTTAATAGCATTGGAAAGCAGGTTCCGTATCACAATCTCTATCAGATTCCTGTCAAAGACAGCGAGGACTTCCTTATCACCGGAATAAATCAATTTTATCTTTTTCCGTTCAGCTTGTTGTTTCAGCAAATCAAATGACCTCTCAACAATATAAGAGAGGTCATTCTGTTTTAAATTGGGTTTAATACTACGACGCATAATCCTTGCCCACGAAAGCAGGTTTTCTATCATGGTAAAGGTGGCATCGAGCGAAGGTTTCATGCTCTGTAGCAATCGCAGTATTTCCTCTCTCGAAAAGTCCTCCACATCGTCAATCACCATATCGAGAATAGATTTCTGCGTACCGATAGGTCCCAGCAAATCATGTCCGATAATGGAAAGGATTTTGTCTTTGGACGCATTGGCCTCTTTCAGCTCACGTTCCGACTGCTTCAATTGCTTCTCGGCCACCACACGACCGGAAATATCACGCAGCATACCTTCAAAACCAATGATCGCTCCCTGATGATTTTTTACGTCATGTACGTTAAGAGAACAATAGATTTTTTTTCCGTTCTTCGTACGAAGGGTCAGGCTAAAATCTCTTACATGCTTAAGTCTGTACAAAATTTTTCTGGCTTTTTCCCATTCCATATCCATCTCAATAAAATCAAAAATAGAATTATTAATGACTTCATGACGGTCATAGCCGGCAATTGAGTTCACCGAGGGACTGATTTCCGTGATGACACCTTTCATATCCATTCTAAAATAAATATCGGGAAAGGCATTAAAAATATCGTAGTATTTCTTCTCACTTTGAGAAATTGCCTGTTGGGTTTTACGCATATCGGTAATATCCCAGAAATTTAGGATAAAGCCTTTTAAATCGGGATTATCGAGGCGATTATTAAAAACACCCTGCAAATTCCGGTATTCTCCGGTATTTTTTCTCAACCGAAAAGCAATCTCTATCCTGTTTTCTTTACTCTGAAAAAAACTTTCCAGTATCTTTTTTAACTCCTCTGTTTCATCGGGATGAACAATATCAAAAAGATTGTCTTCGTTTCCCGCTTTAAAATAGTGTCCGAAAACTCTTTGGAAGGAAGGGCTCAAATATGAAATCCGAAAATTACTATCTAAGATAAGTACAAAACTCTCCGAATATTCGAGAAGATTGTCCACAAACTGCATTCTTCTCTTTAACGCCCTGTTTTTCAGGATTCGCACTCTAAAAAGGAAAATAAGCCCTCCAATGACCAACAAAAGAGCAAAAAGGGCAGCAATCAAATAAGCCTGAATTATTTTCTGTTTTTCTCTCGCCAGTTTTAGTGACTGGTCTTTGGTTTTAAAAGCATAATCCATTTGCACTTTAGCCAGCCGGGTTTCATTCTGTACTGAAAAAACACTATCGTCCAGCGCTAAATACTTATGCATAAAACCGTAAGCTTTTTTATAATCACCTTTTAAGGCGTACAGATGCTGCAGTTGTTTCAATAAGGCCATTACATCACCCACATCCCCACCGTTTTTCACCTGTATCCAGCTTTCTGTAGCGTATTTGATAGCCCGGGGAATATCCTGTTTTTTTTCATATATTTTAGCCAAATTTGATAAACTAGCACTAATCGTCCGGTTGCTTTGAATTTTCCGGGCCAGATGGAGCGCCTGCTGATAATAATCAAAAGCTTTGGAATAATCCTTTAAATTCTCATAAGCATCCCCAATATTGCTTAAATCCGTAGCCACAGCAAACAAATCGTTTATCTTCCTGCTTAAGGCCAACGACTTAAATGTATAGTTCAGGGCTTTCTTGTATTTTTTACGGGCAGAATATATGTTTGCCAAATTGTTGTAAGCCGAAGACATAATGGTGGTATCCTGAATATCCTCTGCGACAAGGAATGCTTTCCGGTAATATTTCTCTGCTTCCTCAAGATTCTTTTGCTCCTCATAAAGCACCCCGATGTTCATTTCGACGCTGGCAATTTTTTCTTCATTTTTTAACAATTCAAAAATATCAAGTGCCTGCAAATAATACTTTAGTGCTTTGGCTCTGTTGCCCATTCCATCCATTGCTATCCCTGAAATATTGTTAAAAGTTCCCCGAAACAATGTATTGTTTAATTTTCGGGCATCCGCTAACCCTTCCAGTGTATAGCTTAGGACTTTTGGATTATTTCCAAGATAATAATTACAAATAGCGAGATTTTTTAGCAATAGCAAATATTGATTGTTTTTCTTTTGGTTTATTAATATTTCTCTCGCCATCCGGAAATGAGAATCAGCCGCAACGAGTTGATTATTCTTCATCAGCAGATTTCCGTATTGAATATAAACTTTGGAGAGTAATGATTTTGTTTTCAATGTACGAGCAAGTCTTTCCGCACTATCCAACTGAATCAAAGCGCTATCGGATGAATTTATTTTAGCTGCATCAAGCAATTTTTGGATTTTGACAGAATCGTTGAGATATTTATCATGGCCATTGCCTAATACAAAACAGGAACTTATCCACAACAAAATAAATAAAAGAAAGAATCTTTTCCCGAATGGGAAAAGTCGAAACTTCTTAACGATCAGCTCTCCACAAAAACAAGCTTCCACTTTCGTAATAGTATAGTTTAGTATTCTCTACATCAGATTTATGATAAGTGTCGCAACCCACTTAACATAGCTGCAAAGTTATACAAAATCATTAGATAATCTAATTTATCAGAAATTTTTAACAAACTATGGTTTATCGTCTAAAAATGGTCTGTTTGTGAGGTACTTGGGTCTATTCCTTTATGCTTTTTATTGTATTTGCCACAGTCGAATTCGATATCTATATTTTTCAAAGGTTTTGAGAAATTATCCGAGGGGCTGATGCCGAGTGAAGGATCGTCATATACTTTTCTCATATAGATAGCCCAGATTGGAAGCGCCATATTGGCACCCTGCCCGAGTCTGATCGTTCTGAAATGGACACTTCGGTCTTCGGCACCCACCCAAACGCCGGTAGTCAGTTTGGGAACAATACCCATAAACCAGCCATCCGACTGATTTTGCGTAGTACCGGTTTTGCCGGCCACCGGGTTATTAAACCCATACCTGTAACGCAACCGGATACCTGTTCCGCTTTCCACAACGCCTTCTAACAATTTAATCATTTTGTAGGCGGTAATTTCGCTCATGGCTTCTGTTTTTTTAGGAGCGGCCTTATAAAGCACGTTACCGTTTTTATCTTCAATTTTCAAAATAAAAACAGGTTTGATATACACCCCTTTATCTGGAAAAGTGTTCATAGCTCCAACCATTTCGTAAAGTGACAGATTAGGTGTTCCCAAAGCAATGGATGGAACCGGCGGAATATAAGAGGTAATGCCCATTTTATGTGCCATTTGTATGACCGCCTGTGGCGAGAACCGACCTATCAGCCAGGCAGATATCCAATTGTTTGAATTGGCCAGCGCCCATTTCAGCGTTACCTCCTGCCCAATGCGACGCGAATCGGCATTACGTGGTGTCCAAAAAGTACCATTAGGCAATTTCACACTATACGAAATATTGGGTACTTTGTAACAGGGGCTGTACTCGCCCTCCTGCATTGCCAGCGTATAAAGAAACGGCTTAAAGGTAGAACCCACCTGCCGCTTGGCCTGTGTAACGTGGTCGTATTTAAAAAAACGATAATCAATTCCTCCTACATAGGCTCGGACATATCCCGTTCGGGTCTCCATAGACATTAAGCCGGCATTTAGTATATACTTGTAATACCGGATAGAATCCATGGGAGTCATGGTAGTATCGATGACCCCTTTCCACGAAAATACTTTCATGTGTACAGGTTTCTCAAAGGACATTTCAATAGAGTCCAAAGGAATGCCGGCTTTTTTCATTACACGATAACGAACGGAACGACGTACGGCCCGCTGCATAATTTTATTAATCTCATCTTTAATTTGCTGTTGGGTAGCACCCGGGAAATCAAAAGGCGCATTAGGCCTATTTTTCCAGCGTGCATAAAATAGAGGCTGGAGATAATTGGCAAGATGTTCATGGACAGCCTCTTCGGCATAGCGTTGCATTTTTGAATTAATAGTGGTATAAATGCGCAAGCCATCCTTGTATAAATTATAGGGTTTACCGTTTGATTTAAAGTGGGTTTCACACCATTTGTTCATAACAAGCCTGAGATATTCTCTAAAATAACGTGCCTGCCCGGTATTGTGATTCGACAGGCCGTAATGCTCAACGCCGAGAGGCAGTTTCTGTACCGAATCGCGAACGGCTTTGGAGATATAACCGTATTTGTACATTTGCGACAGCACGAGATTACGTCTGCTCATGGACGCTTTGGGATGTAAAACCGGGCTGTAATGAGTAGGCATATTCACCACTCCTGCAAGCAATGCCGATTCCTGCAGGTTGAGCGAGTCGGGTATTTTGTCAAAGAACGTTTTGGCAGCCGCTTTTATTCCGTAGGCATTGTGTCCGAAAAATACGGTATTCAGATACATGGCGATAATTTCCTCCTTAGAATAATACCTTTCAAGTTTTACAGCGGTAACCCACTCCTGAAATTTACGTACCACAAGCTGTAATTCATTCAGTTTGCCCCGCGGAAAAAGATTTTTTGCAAGTTGCTGCGTAATAGTACTTCCGCCCCCTTCGTGCTTTCCGGTAAGCACGCCGTAAAGAACACGAAGCAAAGCACGCGGATCAATTCCGGAGTCCTTATAGAAACGAACATCTTCCGTGGCAATCAGTGCATTAATCAGATAGGGTGAAACCTGGCGGTAGGTAATATTGGAACGGTTTTCAATATAGTAAGTGCCGAGAATCTTTCCATCGGAAGAAATCACTTCGGAAGCGAGATTACTCTGAGGATTTTCTAATTGTTGAAAAGTAGGCATTTTCCCGAAAAAACCGGTAATGATGCCATAAAAAAACAAAATAATCAAACTAAAGCCAAACAAATAAAGCAGCCAAAATTTGGTAATGTAATTAAACCGTTTATATTTTTTCTTCTCTGCGTTCCCGATCTTTTTTTGCTTCATGGGATATTATTTTTTCAAAAAGATTATTCGACTTTTTCAATATTCAGTCCTACGCTTTTAATAGCTCTAAGCGTGTCAACACGCATGGCCTGCCATATCAAAAACTCATAATTTCCAGGCTGGGGAAACTTAAGCTTCGACTTTAGCAGTACATGGTCTTCTTTTATTTCACCCCAGCCTTTACCCATCCATTTTCCCTGCACCGTAGCCAGCATAATTTCGAGGGTGTCCTTTGTATAAGTTCCATTGGGAAAACGTGTTTGCATAAACAGATAAAGGTTACTGTAGCGATACTTCCCGGTATGCCTGATATCAAGATAAAAGTTATAAAGGGATAACGTATCCGTTACCGGCACTGTAAATTTCACGGCACTGTTTTTTGGCCAGACGCCATGAATTTCCACCGCCTGCGAGAACAAATCAGCCCTGTTGCAACTTGTCAAAAGTAATGCGGCAAAAAGCGGAAATAATAATATTTTAAAACGATATAATAACATACATTATTAACAATGAAATTTTGTTTGTTTTATTATTAAATGTATGAAACAAAGTCATCGGTACTACCGGCTTCTTCACTGGCTTTTTGTTCCTTTTGTAACGCAAAGGCTTCCAGATCAGCTGGTAACCTGTTTTTTTGATTCATTCGGATTACTTTTTTAACTTTATCCACCGGAATAGCCATCATGCTGTTGGGGTCATCTGCATAAGCAAACCACATCAATTTTTGGAAGATATCACTTTTTTGATAATAGGCTGTTCCCTTTTTCGTTTGCAATACCGTTTTGACATCCGGAAATTCCGCCAGCGCATCGAGGTAATTATCCAATTCGTAATTCAGGCAGCATTTTAACTTGCCGCATTGTCCTGCAAGCTTTTGAGGGTTCAGAGATAGTTGCTGTGTCCTGGCCGAATTGGTAGAAACGCTTTTAAAGGTACTCATGTGGGAAGCACAACAAAGTTCACGGCCACAGGAGCCGATACCCCCCAGCTTGGCAGCTTCCTGACGCACACCAATCTGACGCATCTCAATCCGTACTTTAAATTCATCAGCCAACCGGCGAATCAGCTGCCGGAAATCAACCCTGTCGTTGGCAGTAAAATAAAAAATAGCCTTGGTCTTATCCCCGAGATATTCCACATCATTTACCTTCATCTCAAGTCCAAGTTCTTCGGCAATTCTGCGTGTACCAAACAAAGCTTCCTTTTCGTGAGAAACGGCAGCCAGCCATTTTTCAATATCGTTTGGTCTGGCATGACGATACACCTGCCTGACTTCTGTGCGCAAGGTGTCAAAATTCTTTCGTTTCATCTGTAGTTTTACCAATTCTCCACTTAAAGCAACAATACCAATATCATGACCGGGACTGGTTTCCACAGTTACAATTTCATTCTCTTTAAGGCTAAGCTCCGGTGGACACAAAAAGAAATCTTTCCGGCCGTTCTTGAAACGAACTTCGACAAATTGCTCCTGATCTTTTTGCCCGGGATCATTATACCCGGACAACCAGTTAAATGAGCTTAGTTTACAGCACCTTGATTGACGAACAGAAACGTTATCACCCGATTGATTATTGATAATGCAACAACCTCTGTTACCAACTATATCTTTGATTCGGCCTTTATTTTCCAAATTATTATCCATTTCCATCAATTTCAAATCACGAAGGTACAAAAGTAGGAAAATTATACTTGAAGCAATTTTCCCGCTTTAAAAATTTAACCAGTCTGCAATGCACGTCTTCCAGCCTGCATCAACGCCATCAGCTTAAAGCTCAAATCGGCAAAAAGAATGCCGGGATGAGCATTGCGCTCGATGTGATAAACCGCCTCGTTAAGCAGCTCATACATCTGTTTTTGGTTGGCAGCATTCACATACGGCGCAAACTTCTGCAAATAATCCTTTTCGTTGGCTCCGGCGACTCCTGACAAATCATGTTTTGCATTAATTAACAAGCTGTTATGTATTACCTGCAATCCGTAGATCAAGAATCTTTTTTGTTTCTCACGACCCAGTCGCGACAGCTCCTGTATCAGACCATGCAAGGATAGATAATCGTTTCCCTGAAAACAAAGGCGCATCCAGTTACGAAACTTCAAAAAATTATACTCGCTTTCATCAGCCTGCTCCATGAGCTCTAATGCAAGATTCCAATTACCATGCGACAAGGTTGCAAGCTCCGGGGCATGCTCTGCATTAACTTTCTCAGGAAATTGTTGCAGTAAAGCATCCCGAATATCAGCCATCTGCAATTTAGGAACCTTTACCAGCTGGGCCCTTGAGCGAACCGTAGGAATAATCATCTCATACCGTTCGGCAATCAGTATAATCAAAGTATTGTCAGGCGGTTCTTCAAGACTTTTAAGTAATTTATTGGAGGCGGAAATATGCAGACGCTCCGCCTGAAAAATAATCACAACCTTATATTTAGCTTCATAAGGTTTAAAGCCCAATAGTTTCACCACATCATTGGCATCGCGGGCATAAATCGTCCCCTGCTTGTTTCCCACCCCAAGGGTTTCGTACCAGGAACTTTGTGTAATATAGCCCCGGTTCTTTTGCATAAAATTCAGCCATTCTTCCTGAAAAAGTTCTGACTGAGGATATTTTTTTACTTTGTCATTGGTGGCTGTGGGAAAAATAAAATGAAGGTCGGGATGCGCAAATTTCTGATATTTTATGCAGGACGGACAGGTTCCGCAACTATCGTCACCATGCTTATGAGGACAATTCAAATATTGAGCAAAGGCGATGGCAAGCGGTAGCGTCCCCGATCCTTCAGGCCCCAGAAAAAGCTGGGTATGCGCCACACGGTTTCCCATCACACTCGCACGCAGTCGCTGTTTTACAGCCTGCTGACCAATAACTTCGCTAAATTTCATCTCCCGTTGTTTTTTGTTCAAAAGTACAGAAAAGAAGACAAAGACAGTATCGTTTTTATTATTCGGTAGCGAAAAAACTATGATAAAAAACGGGTATCCATCAAAGATGGATACCCGTTTAAAAAATTTCTGAAATTGGCTTAGCCCAATTTGGCGCCGATAAACTGACGGTTCATACGAGCAATATTAGTAACAGAGATTTCTTTAGGACATTCGGCTTCACAAGCGTAAGTGTTGGTACAGTTACCAAAACCGAGCTCATCCATTTTGGCCACCATGTCTTTCACGCGGTCTTTGGCTTCCACTTTACCTTGTGGTAAAAGGACAAACTGTGAAACTTTAGCCGAGACAAAAAGCATAGCCGAAGCGTTTTTACAAGCAGCAACACAAGCGCCACAACCAATGCAGGCGGCAGCATCCATGGCGAGGTCAGCATTAACCTTTTTAATCGGAATGGCATTTGCATCAGGAACACCACCCGTAGTGGTTGAAATATAACCACCGGCCCGGATGATTTCGTCAAATGCCGAACGATCCACAATCAGGTCTTTGATGACCGGGAAAGGTCTGGCACGCCAGGGTTCAATGACGATGGTTTCGCCATCTTTAAATTTGCGCATATGCAACTGACAGGTGGTGGTAGCGGCTTCGGGTCCGTGGGGATGTCCGTTTATAAACATGCTACACATTCCACAAATTCCTTCACGACAGTCATGGTCGAAAGCCACAGGGTTATCTCCTTTTTCAACGAGTTCATCGTTCAGAATGTCTATCATCTCCAAAAAAGAGGTATCAGGCGATATGTTGTGAACCTCGTAATCTACAAATTGACCCTTTTCGTTGTGAGAAGCTTGACGCCATATTTTTAATTTTAGATCCATGTTCTTGTTTTTAATATTTAAATAATCCGTTAACACTCAATCACGCAGTTTTGTAGTTACGTGTTTTCACTTCAACAAATTCATATTTTAGTTCTTCTTTATTGAGTTTGGGCTCTTTATCGTCACCCGGATATTCCCAGGCTGCAACATACATATAGTCCTTGTCATTACGCAGGGCCTCGCCTTCCGGAGTCTGATATTCTTCACGAAAATGGCCTCCTGCCGATTCTTTTCTATGCAGTGCATCACGAGCCATTAATTCGCCCAGTTCGAGAAAGTCAGCCACCCGAAGAGCTTTTTCCAATTCAATGTTAATCCCGTTATGATTACCCGGTACACGGACATTGTTCCAGAATTCTTTACGCAGTTCCCGAATCATTTTAATAGCTTCTTCCAAACCTTCTTTGTTACGGGCCATACCAACATGATCCCACATGATATGTCCCAGTTTTTTATGGAAATAGTCAACCGGTTCTTTTCCATTAACAGCCATCAATTTATCAATTCTTGCCCTGACATCTTTTTCGGCATTCTCAAATTCAGAAGTATCGGTTGGAATAGAACCCACGGCAATTTGATTAGCTAGATAATTTTGCATGGTGTAAGGCAATATAAAATAACCGTCGGACAACCCCTGCATAATAGAGGAAGCACCGAGGCGGTTAGCACCGTGGTCGGAGAAGTTGGCCTCACCACCAACAAACAGGCCGGGGATATTGCTTTGCAATTCGTAATCGACCCAAAGGCCACCCATAGTATAGTGGACTGCAGGATATATCATCATTGGAGTCTCGTAAGGGTCGTCATCCACAATACGCTGGTACATATCGAAGAGGTTACCGTAACGGGCTTTGATAACATCCTTACCGAGACGGGCAATGGCATCCTTCAAATCAAGGAATACAGCCATGCCTGTCGGTCCGACACCATAACCGGCATCGCAACGTTCTTTGGCGGCACGTGAAGCCACATCGCGGGGAACAAGGTTCCCGAACGCGGGATATCTTCTTTCGAGATAATAATCACGGTCCTCTTCGGAAATATCTCGCGGACGAATCTCTTTTTTCCTTATTTTTTCAGCATCCTCTTTCTTCTTGGGAACCCAAATACGTCCGTCATTTCGCATACCTTCACTCATAAGCGTCAGTTTCGACTGATATTCGCCATGTACGGGAATACAAGTAGGGTGTATCTGCACATAGCAGGGATTGGCAAAATAAGCGCCCCGTTTATATGCGCGCCAGGCAGCACTTACGTTAGAAGTCATAGCATTGGTAGAAAGGAAATAAACATTTCCATAACCACCGGTAGCGAGCAAAACAGCATGAGCGCTGTAGCGTTCAAGTTCTCCTGTAAAGAGATTCCTGACGATAATACCACGTGCACGACCATCTTCCATAACCACAAGATCAAGCATTTCGCGACGGGTATATAATGTAACGGAACCTCGTTTAATTTCTTTACTTAAAGCACCATAAGCACCAAGCAGCAACTGTTGTCCGGTTTGTCCGCGTGCATAGAAGGTCCTCGAAACCAAAGCACCTCCAAAAGAGCGGTTGGCGAGGTAACCTGAATATTCACGGGCAAAGGGAACCCCCTGTGCCACACATTGGTCAATAATATCATTACTTACCTCGGCAAGGCGATAGGTGTTGGATTCACGAGCTCTGTAATCGCCTCCTTTAACCGTGTCATAAAACAAACGATAAATAGTATCACCGTCGTTAGGGTAATTTTTTGCAGCATTTATGCCACCCTGAGCAGCAATACTATGTGCGCGTCGCGGGCTGTCTTGAATACAAAAAACTTTTACATTGAATCCTATCTCACCGAGGCTGGCAGCAGCGGCACCGCCGGCAAGTCCGGTACCCACAACGATAATATCAATTTTACGTTTGTTGGCAGGGTTTACAAGATTTTGATGTTCTTTATACCGTGTCCACTTTTCTGCTATAGGACCTTCCGGAATTTTTGAATTTATCTTAGTCATAACGCTATACTATTTTAAAATAAATAAACAAGGGAATGATGACAAAGCCAAGAGTTATAACTATGGCATAAACGCGACTCAGGCCTTTGATAAAGCCCCAGTAGGTCCGGTGGTTAAGCCCGAGAGACTGGAATGCCGACTGAAAAGCATGGTCCAGATGAAAACCCATAAGCAGGAACATAACCACATAAAATATTACATAGCCCCCGTGCTGAAACAGACTACGAACCAGTTGTGCCATATTTTCCTCTCCATTAGAGGTTAACGGTATGCCATTTCCAATCCAGCCCAATTTTACGAAAAAGAAATTACCAAGATGAATAATCAAAAAGATAAAAATGAGAAGACCGGTATAAATCATGTACCTCGAAAAAGGTGACTGCTCCATAAAAGCTCTTCTTTTATAGCCTTTCGGACGCGACAACCAGTTTTGAATTTGCAGGACTATCCCATAAAAAATGTGAATGGCAAAGCCTGCAAACAGCACCCACTGGAAAGCTTGGATAAAAACATTGGTTCCCATAAAGTGGGCTCCCTCATTAAACAAATTATTGCTGAAGAGCAAAAACGAATTCAGGGTAAGATGAACCACCAAAAATGTTACCAAAAACAGCCCCATCAACGACATAATGATTTTCTTCGTAACCGAAGAATAGTAATGTTTGTTACTCATAATAACGAATTTAACATAATATTTAACCTAATTATTTAATTTTGTCTTAAAATTAGATGCACAAATTTATCAAAGTATTAATACAATACGATGAGAACCAAAGAAATTAAATCCTAACTCTGATAATTTATAACAAGTTTAAATATTTTTAAAATGCGATATCAACCCATAAGTAACAGATTCTTTAGAAGTAACAGAGAAAACTTCACCAAACAAATAGGCGAAAATTCATTTGCCGTATTTTATTCAAACGACCAGTGTCCCCGCAACGGCGACCAATATCATCCCTTCCGGCAGAATTCCGATTTCTTTTACCTGACAGGAATTGAGCAGGAAAAAAGTATTCTGCTGCTCGCTCCCGCCTGTCCGAACGAAAAACTTCAGAAGGCACTGTTTCTTCTTAAAACAAATGAAACGCTGGAAATATGGGAAGGACACAAGTACACCAAAGAAGAGGCAAGGAGCACCTCAGGAATAAAAGACGTATATTGGTTAGATGATTTTGAGGCTTCTCTCAAGGAGGTTATGTCCTGTTTTGACAATGTGTATTTGAATTCCAACGAATACATTAAATTTTTTTCCGATGTAGAAACCCGCGAAATCAGATTGGGAAAAGTATTACAGGCACAATATCCTTTACACAAATACCACCGGGCAGCCCCGTTGCTTGCCAAACAGCGTCTGATTAAAAGCCGGCAGGAAATTGACCTTATTAAAGAAGCTTGTGCCATAACAAACAAAGCATTACGCAAGGTTCTGGAATTTACCAAACCCGATGTGTGGGAATTTGAAGTTGAGGCAGAAATCAGTCATGAATTTACCCGCAACAGGGCCGGTGGCCATGGTTATGCACCCATTATCGCCTCCGGCAAAAGCGCCTGCATTTTGCACTATACTGAAAATGATAAGGCCTGCCATTCGGGCGACCTGCTACTCATGGATTTCGGTGCCGAATACGCAAATTATACCGCTGATTTGAGTCGTACCATTCCTGTTAGCGGAAAATTTACCCCACGGCAAAAGGAACTCTATAATGCCGTTTTGCGGGTAATGAAAGAAGTAAAAAATTTGTACATTCCAGGCAGTACTATCAATGATATCAACAACAAAGCCAATGAATTGATAGAGAAAGAGATGATTCGGTTAGGATTGTTCAGCAATGAGGATGTCAAAAAGCAGGACGAGGAAAATCCCCTGTTTAAGAAATACTTCATGCACGGGACTTCCCATTTTATGGGTTTGGATGTACACGATGTGGGGGCTAAACACGAGCCTTTGGAGCCGGGGATGGTCTTAACCTGCGAACCGGGTATTTACATTCCTGAAGAAAACACCGGAATTCGTATCGAGAATGATATCTTAATCACCAAAAGCAGGCCCATCGACCTAATGGCTGATTTCCCCATCGAAGTGGAAGAAATAGAAACCTTAATGAATTGATAAACAAAAAATCCTTATCCAATAAAAAAGGGAGCAAATTGCTCCCTTTTTTATTGGCATTTTTAAATTCTACTTTTTACTTACCAAAGCTTTGAAATCAGCTTCATTGAAAAGCTTCAGGAATTCACGATCTTTAGCAGCTTTATTGGCGTAAGAAGCATCCAGCTTGATAGCCCTGGCAAGATAATTATAAACCATAGCATTATCGCCTTTACGAACGCCTACAACAGCCAACAGGTAATCTGTAGCAGCATTTTCTTTGACACATTTCAGGGTTTTGGCAGCAGCATTAAGGTTTCCGTTCAGTAACTGAGCAAGGCCCAGGTTATAATCGCACTTTGTGCCACTCAACAGCTGAACAGCCTTGGCATAATCGCCCTTCATGATGTTAACCACACCGAGGTTGTAAGTTTCATCAGCGCCAAGTTTTTGTGCCATCTTAAAGCAATGTTCGGCTTTTTTATAATTACCCATTCTGGACATAAGAACACCCATACTGTTATGAACCTGATAAGCATTTTTATTCATTTTCACAGCTTTCATCAGTAGCATTTTAGCTTCTTTATAATTACCCAACTCAACGGCAACAGCACCGGCATTAGCAACAGCTCTCCAGGATTTGGGATCTTTTTTCATAGCATTGGCATAAATCAGCTTTTTGGTATTCAGATTATTAGTTAAATTGGCAGCATACAAGATTTCTGCAATTTTCAGTTCACCAAAGTTGGGGCTGGTAGAGAGATTTGCAATTTCTGCTTCAGATCTTTTAGGCTCGATTGCATTCACATATAATTCAGCACGACGTAACGGAGGAAGAATATCGCGTTCCAGTGCGGGATAAATCTGAATCATATTTCTGATCTCTTCTTCTTTTTTGCTTTCATTGGCAGAATTGATAACATTCAGGATAGCTGACTTATCGGAAATATTGGATTTTTGAACAGCTTTCATAAATCCGTTCCAGTCAGGGCCATTTGCATTTACATTAAATGTCAGATCCTTAACGCTTTTGAAGGCAAAATTATTATTTTTCTTACGCAATTCTCTTTTGATTTTAGCCTTAATGTATTTTTCCATGGTCTGGGCACGACGTTCCGAAAGTCCCTGGTTAAATACCTCTTCGCCTTCAGGAGAAGCCCATCCATTAATATCAATACTTTTAACAGCCCATCCTTTTTGCAGGTCAATCAGATTATTCTTCAAAGCATCGTAATTTTCTTTGTTCCTGTTAAGTGCAAGGCGCCAGTCAAGTTTAGCGATGTTCACCTTAAAGAACAACTTCGAATTATTGGTAACAATGGTTTCTTTCTGATAGCCATCAGGAGCAAAATAGAAATGCTCGTTATGCATAAGTGACTTGGCAGTAATAATCGTTCCATCAGCAATTTTCCTTTCGGGAATTACTTTGGCTTTTTTCTCACCGGCAATGGCATCTTTCACGGAAGAGTACTCTTTTCCGGAATAAGGATAAACAACCGATTGGGTTACCAGTTGGGCAACATTCATTCCCTTTTCGTAAGGAATCTTATAAGAATGCTTAAACGAACCGCCATTTTGATAGCTAATCAATTCGCCTTCGCCGGCAACTTTTTCACCTTTAAGAATGATAGGAGCCAATGTTTTTTCACCACCTTCATATTTCATCTCCGGTTGAATCATCATGACAACATTTTTATTGAAATATTTCGGAAGGAAAGTTCCGCTAACCGTAATTCTAACACTATCACCTCTTTCAACCAATGGTTCCGGAGATCCTTTTTGCGTAGTTTTTTCCACAGCTTTTTTAGCCATAGAACCCACTCCACTTGGACGAAGATTATAACGTATACCCAAAGTAGCGCGAACTGTAGCATCGTTACCTCCATTTCCATAGTTTGAAACGACGCCATCCAAAAGGTCAGTATCAAGCCATGTATAAGTATAGTCACCATAAATATCCCAGGTACTATTTAAGCTGTAATTCACATTGACGCCAAAAGGAATAGTTAAAGCCACTTTACGGTTTGAGATACCGCCGTTATGAGAATCAGAGTTGTGTTTATATCCATGCACTGCAATAGGAACGCCAAGAGTTTCATCGTAGAGTATGGATTTCCATTGAGATTGGCCCAAACCGGCATGTACGCCAAAGCTTACCTTGCGATCTTTATAACCGGAAATTAAATTAGACAGGTTAATTCCCAGATTCAGGTCAACACCATAAAAATCGGAAGTAAATCTGTAATTGTGAGCCCAATTAGGCATTAATTTAATCCTTTTGGCTGTATGATCAAGATAGCCTTTGGCATATCCACGGTTTAATCCCCCGTAAACATTAATCCACGGAAGAAACTGCCAGCCGATGGCGAGATATCCGGCCCCGACGAATACATTTTTTCTAAAATCGGGCACAACAAGTGTAGAAGAAACTTCGGCATGCGACCATGAAGGGCCGAATTCGGCCTGGCCAAAAAAGTATGGAGAGAAACTCTCTTCGGCCTTTTGGGTCTTTTTTTCAGTCTTTTGTTTGTCTTTTTTACCTGAAGTGGCATTCTGTGCATAAAACGCCAGCGGTAACACCAACAACGCGCTCATTACGAACACTCGGGTTAAGGAATAAAATTTTTTCATTTTGTCAGGTTTATGATTTAGAAATTCCGAACTTTTCATTAAAGTATTATTCTGATTTGAACACTAACAGGCCTTTTACCCGTCTATACAATATGCAAATATACAATTTTTTTTAATTATACCTGCAAATCAAAGTTTTTACTGATATTTTTATAAGAAATTTTTTAAATTTTCGTTTTACGCAATTTTGCCCATAAATCCCACAAAACCACACCTATACTCACCGAAACATTTAACGAATGCTTGGTTCCGAATTGTGGAATCTCGATTACCTTATCAGCTTCTTCTACAACATCTTCTTCGACACCTTTCACCTCATTTCCGAAAATCAAAGCATATTTATTACCGGATTTTATCTTGAAATCCTGCAATTTGACACTTTTATCAGCTTGTTCAACCGCTATTATCTGATAATTTTCGGCACGAAGAGAAGCCAATGCCCCAATGGTGGTTTTGAAATATTTCCATTTCACTGATTCGGTGGCGCCAAGAGCAGTTTTTTGAATTTCGCGATGGGGGGGCTTTGCCGTTATTCCACACAAATAAATCCCTTCCACGCGAAAAGCATCAGAGGTTCTGAAAGCAGAACCAACGTTATTCAGGCTTCTGATATTATCCAGCACTACAATAAAAGGTGCCTTCGGCGCTTTTTTAAAAGAGGCAATATCCAAACGCCCCAGTTCCTCATTTAACAATTTTTTCATAATCCGTGTAAAATACAAAAGTAAATAGTTTCCTTCATGTTTAGTGTCTGTCTACATGTCCTCATGGTAAAATACAAGATTTACTTTTCCCGTTTCCTTATGTGGAAAAACAAAATTCTGTTTATCTTTGCGCCTCTTTATATTATACAAAGACACATGAACAAAAATTCCATTCTCGGTTTTGTTTTGATTGCAGCCATTATGATTGCCTATTCCATTTGGATGGCGCCATCTAAAGAGAAACTGGCTGCACAGAAAAGAAAACAAGATTCCATAGCCAGGGTTATGCAGCAATACAACGACTCGGTACGCCTTGCCAAAGCTGCTGTATTGAAAAGCGGGAACATCCGAAAAGCGGAAGAGATCCAAGGCAGGAAAACAGCTCAAAAACAGCAATCTAAGGTGTCACAAAAAAATA
Organism: uncultured Lentimicrobiaceae bacterium; assembly: GCA_964598065.1. Taxonomy (GTDB): domain Bacteria; phylum Bacteroidota; class Bacteroidia; order Bacteroidales; family F082; genus Sulfidibacterium. Next base: position 4,029 of record CAZRAW010000017.1, on the reverse strand, counting down.
TTTCCAGTTTAATTCAGGAATACGGCGCTTTTTCCTCTGCTACCCGTGGAAAAGAAAAATATTATACCATTGAAACTGATTTGGCAAAATTCAGTATCAGTAAAAAAGGTGGTTTTATTCGTTCGGTGGAACTGAAAAAATACAAAACATGGGACCAGCGTCCTCTTTATTTATTCGATTCAACTACCAGCCGTTTTGGCATCTCCTTCTTCTCCAAAAACAAAGTCATTAGCACAAACCAACTGTATTTTTCAATTGTCGGGCAGCATTCCGGTAAAAATCACTACGTTGTCAGCGGCAACAATTCACTCCGATTTGTTATGCGGGTTTACGCCAATAACCATAACGGAATAATAGATTCCACCCGTTACATAGACTATGTTTATACCTTTAAAGGTAATAACTATATGCTGAATTTCAACATTGTAATGCATGGCATGCAGGGAATTATTCCGGCTAATACGAATTATGTGGAACTTAAATGGTATGCCGACCTGCTGCAGGAAGAAAAAAACATTGATCCCCGTAACGGCGCTACCATTTATTACAAATTCTATAAGGATAACGTTGATAATCTGTCCGAAAGAAAGAACGAAAAAAAGACTATTAATACAAATTTGAAATGGGTTTCTTTTAAACAACGGTTTTTCTCCAGCACACTGATTGCCAAACAATTTTTCAACGATGGTGTTTTAAAAACACACAAAATCAAAGAGAATCCGCCCTCAAAGCATTATCTGAAAAGCGTGTCGGCTGATTTGACCGTTCCTTTCAATGTGCAGCGTGATCAGGTTATTCCCATGTCGTTCTATTTCGGTCCCAATAAATTTACCACGCTGAAAGCCTATGGCATGCAACTGGACCATCAGATACCCATTGGCTGGGGCTTTTTCATCCTGGCATGGATTAATGAGTGGATTGTCATTCCTGTTTTTAACTGGCTTGGCAGTTATGGATGGAATTATGGAATTGTTATCCTCGTCCTTACCATCCTGTTAAAAATGGCACTCTTTCCCATCGCTTACAAAACCTATATGTCCTCTGCCAAAATGCGGGTTTTAAAACCGGAAGTAGATATGATCAATGCCAAGTATCCCAAGAAAGAGGATTCCATGAAAAAGCAGCAGGCTGTGATGAGTTTGTACCGAAAAGCGGGGGCCAATCCGGCTTCCGGTTGTATTCCCATGCTTCTGCAGATGCCTATTCTGTTTGCCATGTTTGAGTTCTTCCCTTCTGCCATCCAGTTACGGCAACAATCTTTTTTATGGGCACACGATCTATCGAGTTACGATTCTATTCTTCACCTGCCCTGGAATATTCCTTTTTATGGAGACCACGTCAGTCTGTTTACTTTACTGATGACCATTTCAACCATCATGTACACCTACCTGAATAACCAAATGATGGGCTCGCAAACATCTATGCCGGGTATGAAAACCATGATGTACATTATGCCTATTATGTTTCTCGGTATTTTCAATAACTACGCTGCCGGTTTGAGCTACTACTATTTCCTGGCCAACATTATTACTTTCCTGCAGATGTACTTCTTTAAATATGCTATTAACGAAGAAAAATTACTCAAGCAAATTGAGGCTAATAAAAAGAAGCCGAAGAAAAAGTCAAACTTCCAGAAGCGATTAGAAGAGGCGGCGAATAAAAGAGGCTACCAAAAGAAATAAAATATTTCTCAAATGTCAAGTAAATGCCAGTTCTGAAATGGGCGTTGGTTTTCGTCCTCCGGCTATCGTTTTCAGACTTTTGCACAGACACTATAATGTTGGATGAACAAACCGGGCTCCGGTAGCATGTTCCAAATCTTAACACCACCAAAACCGCAAGTACTTTTTGCTCACTTTCGGGATGGAAAGCATGCTTGATTACCGATACCGGCTTTACTCTTCGGGTATCAGTACATCGGGTATCAACTTTATTGTTTTGAGATTACATTTTCAAGAAGAGAAAACTATTTGCCACAAGTTTCAAAAAAAGCCGGCAGACAATCCACAGCGTGAAAACCAAAGAGTTTCCTAAGAAGAATATTATTTTCTTTCAAGATAATAGGCCAGCGTATGATCGCTGATAAAATTGCGAAAGTCGCGGGTCATTTTTATAGTAACCCCCTCGAAAAGACAGGCATTAAAAGGGCAGATTGGCCGGTTCATAGGGCATTTGGTTACTTCTAACTTCCCTTCAATAGCTTCATAAATATTCAGCAAGGTAATCCTTTCCGGCTCCTTTGCAAGAAAAAACCCCCCGGCAGGCCCTCTGTGAGAACCGAGAAATCCATCTTTCACTAATTTTTGCATCACTTTGGATATATGAAATTTTGAACTACTGGTTTTTTCGGCAAGAAAATTCACATTTACCTGCCCGTTATGCCCCTGCTGAGCAATAATAATCATTGTATGAAACGCAATGGACACTGCTTCCGTAAGATTAACAATCTTTCCCATCAAATGTATTTTAGTAAACGATTACCAAAAATAGGTAATTTCAAGCACTCCTGATAAATATTAACCAACAATTTATGAGTCCAGTCTAAAAAGGTAAACTTGGGTAAATAATGAAAATCAGTGTTTACCCCCTCCCTAAAGGATGCGCTTATTTTCAGCCACTTCCCCTTTAGGGGATTGAGGGGGTAAAAGTGACTGAAACCAAATTGCAACCTTTTTAAAGCGGACTCATTTATTATTTATGCCAAATTATAAATAAAGTGACATATACACTTTAAAATATATCCTAAATCTTTATAATTTTGGTTTCAGAATAAAAATATGAACTTCATGGTTAATTTATTGCCAGTCATAAAACAAACCCTGCTCATCACCCTTTTTGTAATGTCTATGATGCTGATTATTGAGTATCTTAATGTCTTTACCAAAGGATTATGGAGCAAAGGATTGGAAAAAAGCAAACGGAAACAGGTATTGTTGGGCACTTTTTTGGGGGTTATCCCCGGATGTCTCGGTGCTTATACTGCGGTTTCCTTGTTTGTACACGACATCATCGGGAACGGAGCGCTGGTGGCAACTATGATAGCCACTTCCGGCGATGAAGCCTTTGTAATGTTCACCCTGTTCCCCGAAAAAGCCCTTATGTTAAACCTGATTATTTTTATCATTGCCGTTTTATCGGGATTGCTGACGGATCGCTTTTTCAAAAAGAAATTTCTTTCGCATGCTTCCGAAAAACATCTTCATGTGCATGAAATACCTGAATGTAACGGATTTACTCCGGAGACTTTCTGGTCCCAACTCAAACACATCACGCCTACCCGGGCGCTTATGCTCGTGAGTATTTTGTTTTTCGTTACTTTTATCCTGCTTGATGAACATATTTCCGGCGGTATCTTTCACAATCTTATTAATTTGGGCGCTGCGGAACCAAAAGATTCGGACCCTATTTGGATTAAAATTACTTTTTTCAGTGTCATCACCCTTTCTACCATAGTAATACTTATTGTAAACGACCACTTTCTTGAAAAGCATCTTTGGGCACATATCATAAAAAAACACTTCTCCAAGATTTTCCTCTGGACATTTTTTACCCTTTTTCTTATCGGGATTTTAATGAAACATTTTGATATCCATCAGTTAATTCAACAAAATATGTACTGGGTACTTGTCGCCGCCGTATTGATTGGTATTATTCCCGAATCCGGGCCACACCTGATTTTTGTGATTTTATTTGCCAACGGAAGTCTGCCTCTGAGCATTTTGCTGGCCAGCTCCATTGTTCAGGACGGACATGGCAGCCTTCCCCTGCTGGCCGAATCCAGAAAGAGTTTTGTAATCGTTAAACTCATCAATGTGGTAGTGGGATTTTTAATTGGACTGGCAGGACTTGCCATTGGAATATAAAAATAGTTACATTTGTATTGACAAATTTTAAAATTTAGTAACTATAAAATCATTACAGGGATAAAAAGGAAACATATTCAATCTTAAATCCTGAAAAAGAAAAAAATGTGCTTATGAAAACCATCCTCATTCCGGTAGATTTTTCCGAAGGCAGTTTACACTCATG
>CAZRAW010000016.1:26205-29741 GCA_964598065.1 uncultured Lentimicrobiaceae bacterium | reverse complement strand
TAAATAACATTTCCCCATTTCCCAATCCGGGAAATTCTTAATTTTGTCAACTGAAATTGAATACTATGATGGAAAAATTAAAAGCGGCAGTAAGCTTTCTCAAAAGCAAAGGAATCGAAAAGCCGGAAATTGGTATTATTTTGGGAACCGGGTTGGGAAGACTGGCAGACGATGTGAATGTGGAGATAACCCTTGATTATAGGGATATTCCGCATTTTCCGTTGTCAACGGTTGAGTTTCATTCGGGAAAGCTGCTTTATGGCGAACTGGGCGGAAAAAAAGTGCTTGTTATGAATGGCCGTTTCCATTTTTATGAAGGCTATACGTTGCAGGAGGTTACTTTTCCGGTTCGTGTGATGAAAATGCTCGGAATCAATTATCTATTGGTTTCCAATGCTGCCGGCGCCATAAATCTGAATCTACCCAAAGCTTCCTTGATGATTATTGACGACCACATCAACATGTTGCCGGGTAGTCCGCTTGTCGGTAAAAATTTGGATGAGTTGGGGCCGCGTTTCCCGGATATGAGCCGGCCGTACGACCCGAAACTGATTTCCCTCATGGAAAAGATTGCAGTGGAAAAAGGTATCAAAATCAACAAAGGTGTTTATGTAGCCTGGATGGGACCAAGCTTAGAGACCCGCGCCGAATATCGTTTTATAAAACTTATGGGCGCCGATGCAGTGGGTATGTCCACTGTTCCGGAGGTTCTTGTGGCCAACCATATGGGGATGAAAGTAGCTGCTGTTTCGGTGATTACCGATAAAGGCGATCCTGATAATTTGCTTCGGGTAAATATTGATGATATCATCCGTAATGCGATGATTGCCGAAAAGGATTTGGTACTCCTGTTTGAATCGCTTATTCAGGAGCTGTAATATTTTGTGTTTCAGACTTTGTGTTTATCAATATAAAGTTGTTATTATTAAACAGAAGTCTTATCTTTGGAGATAAAATAAGCATTATGTCAGAATTTCCCGTATTAACATTACCTGCTTTGCTGGAAACGACCGTGAGGCAACATGTAAATCGTCCGGCAGTTGCCTTTGTAGGAGAGGAGCCGATAACTTATGCCGATTTCTTTTCCAAAACAAAGGCCGTATCTGCGCTGCTTGAAAAACTGGGAGTACAACCTGGCGATCGGGTGGCGCTTTTGAGTGCTAACATGCCACACTGGGGTATAACCTATTTTGCTATTGTATCAATGGGAGCGGTAGTGGTACCTTTGCTGCCCGACTTTTCGGGCGAGGAGATCAAAAATGTCCTCCGCCATTCACGGGCCATGGCTATTTTTGTTTCGCAGGGGCTGGCATCAAAGATTGCTTCCTCCAATATCCACTCGTTAAAATACAAAATTGCTATTGAAGATTTTATCCTGTTGGCAGGAGATTCGGAAGTCGTTTTTGATGAAAATGTGATTACAGAGAAAGAATATCCGGTGGCTGAGGATGACCTCGCGGCTATCATTTATACTTCGGGAACCACGGGAAAATCGAAAGGCGTGATGCTGACACACAAAAACATTGCGTTTAATGTGTATCAGGGAAGTACTATCCGGGAAATTACCGATAAGGACCGCTTTTTGTCGGTATTGCCCTTGCCTCATGTCTATGAAAATACTATCGGCTTTATTTTGCCTTTGACTTATGGCGCCTGTATTTATTATTTGAAAAAAGCACCTTCGCCTTCGGTGTTGATTCCTGCTTTTCAGGAAGTAAAGCCCACCTTTATGCTGACGGTTCCGCTGATTATTGAAAAAATATACCGTGCTAAAGTTTTACCTGCCTTCCTGGATAAAAAGTTGATTAAAAAACTTTATGGAAAACCGTTTTTCAGGAAAAAGCTTAACCGGATGGCCGGAAAGAAACTACTCAAAACTTTTGGCGGAGAACTCATTTTTTTCGGTATTGGCGGTGCCAGGATTAACGAACAGGTAGAGAAATTTTTGCTCGAAGCAAAATTTCCTTATGCCGTTGGTTACGGCCTGACGGAAACTGCTCCGTTGCTGGCGGCTTTCAGCCCGAAAGAAGCACGGTTGCAAGCTGCCGGAAAAATACTTAAAGGTGTGGAAGTGAAGATTCACAATCCGGATGAAACCACCGGTGAGGGAGAAGTATGGGCACGCGGGCCTAATGTGATGAAGGGCTATTACAAAGAGCCGGAACTTACGGCTCAGGTGTTGACGGAAGAGGGATGGTTCCGTACCGGCGATCTCGGAATTTTTGATAGAGATGGTTATCTTTATATCCGTGGCCGCTCTAAAAATGTGATTATCGGTCCGGGGGGGGAAAATATTTATCCCGAAGAAATTGAATCGGTTATCAATAATTTTAAACATGTTGTTGAATCGCTGGTAGTTGAGCAGAAAGGAAAGCTGGTGGCGCTGGTTCATTTCGACAAAGATGAAATTGAGAGAAAATACAACGAAATAAAAGAAGGGGTTTCGGGATATGTGGAGAATTTTTACAATGAGTTGAGCGTTGATTTAAAAGAATATATCAACAGCCGGGTGAGCCGTTTTTCCAAAATCCAGCGGATTGTTCCACAGAACGAAGAGTTCATCAAAACGGCAACCAAAAAGATAAAACGGTTTTTATACAACGAAAAAACAGAAGAAAATGGAGAACGCATATAATACCCCGATGTTTACATCGGAAGTGTTGAAGGATCAGGTAATCGTTGTAACCGGCGGTGGCTCGGGTTTGGGAAAAGCCATGTCCCGCTACTTTTTGCAATTGGGGGCTAAAGTGGTCATCGCATCACGAAATCTCGAAAAACTAAAAAATGCCGCACAGGTGTTGGAGGCTGAGACCGGCGGGCGAGTGCTGCCGGTGAAGTGCGATGTTCGTAACTACGGCGAAGTAGAAGCCATGCTTACCGCAGCACTTGAGGTTTTTGGTAAGGTGGATGGCCTGCTAAACAATGCGGCGGGTAATTTTATTAGTCCTACCGAACGGCTGTCGGCCAATGCTTTTGATACAGTGATAGACATTGTCCTGAAAGGAAGTAAGAATTGTACGTTGGTGTTGGGGAAACATTGGATTGAGACTCAACAGCAAAAAGCCACCGTGCTGAATATCGTTACCACTTACGCATTTACGGGAAGCGCATATGTGGTTCCTTCTGCAGCCGCCAAGGCCGGTGTTTTGGCTATGACTCGTTCGCTGGCGGTGGAATGGGCAAAGTACGGCATCCGTATGAACGCCATTGCTCCCGGACCGTTCCCCACCAAAGGGGCTTGGGACCGGCTGTTGCCTGGCGATTTAAAAGAGAAATTTGATATTCGAAAAAAAGTACCATTAAAGCGTGTTGGTGAGCATCAGGAGCTGGCTAATCTTGCTGCCTACCTTATGTCTGACTTTTCGGCTTATGTCAACGGCGAGGTGATTACCATCGATGGTGGCGAATGGCTCCAGGGCGCCGGCGAATTTAATATGCTGGAACATATTCCTCAATCCATGTGGGATATGCTGGAAGCTATGATTCGGGCGAAAAAGAAATAAATCAGAAAGAGTGCGATGGGGCGAAAGAGCGAA